>JAFSBP010000048.1 GCA_017437205.1 Lachnospiraceae bacterium | reverse complement strand
GTTCCGTCTACATTACAGAAGATGTTAAAGCCCTGAGATTTCAAGTATGCGAACCGCTCATTATCCATGGTGTAGGGTGTAGAACTGGAAATATCAGCACCGTAAGCATAGATAAACACATCCGTCTTTCCGACGATGGACTCCACATAAAGCTTCCACTTCTCTGTGTCAGTCTTGATCCGCGCCATGGTGGAAGTTCCCATATTCGCATGTCCCCAGCTGTGGCTCGCAAACTCCCAACCGTTCGCCTTCATCGCGTCCGCAACCGCCTTCGCTGCCGCGACATCCGCCTCCCAATCAAACTCCGGATGATTCTCCAGCCAGAGGCGCTGATCCGTAAGCAGGTCTGTCCAGTCGCGGTAATCACCGTCCGTGCGATACCCGAACACTCCGTTGTAGCCGGTCATGGCGATGATTCCCTTTCTTCCCCGATAGGAGAAGTCCGGATGCTCCTTGACAAAGGTATCAATCACCGGAACCATATCATAATCACCGACCAGAACATTTCCGTTCGCATCAGTATATTTGTTTTTCACTTCACCGTTCTCGTCCACAAACAGACAGTCGGCAAGTCCATCGCCATCATAAATATGATAGTAGCTTAAGTCATCCTGAGAGAACACCACAGGCTTCTTTCCCTCTGGCAGCCAGATACTCTTCTTCGTCATCGTCCCATCCGCCGCCACATCCACCATATCATGAAGACTCACCAGCACATAACCATTTTCGTACATGGAAGCAATAATCTTCTCAAACTCGTCCAGCGTGAGCATATCATCATCGTATGCCGCTTCTCTGGAGTCACCGTCAAAGGCCCTCTCCACATCCACCACCAGCGAGTGGGTAAACACGTGGGCAACATCCTCCGGTTTATACTCCACGCATGAATTTTTTATGGCCGTGTACGCATCTACCTTATCCTTGAGGTAACTTGATTCCCCATAGCCGCTCTGACCTTTAAGCAGTTCGATCGCTCCGTCGTAATCATATTGCATTGCCATCAGGTCTGCCTTCTCGGTGACCTCTGCCCAGACTTCCTCCGCCGGCGTTGTCTCCTCGACCGTACCCTCGGTCGCGCCTCCGTCCGGGGTCTCCCCGATACTTCCTGCATCATCGCCTGTGGTCGTCTCCGTACCGCCGGTGCCCACTGTTCCGCTCACCGGACCATCCACATCTCCCAGCTTTAACGCCAGGCAGATCACACTGACCACCAGCAAAACCGCCAACAAAATCAATACAGTCACTCTAATGATCTGGGTCATTTTTCTTCTTCTCTTTCGGTCAATCCGCGACACTTTCTTCATCTGTACTTCCCCTCTTTTTCTACAGGTTTATCACATCCAAAAGCCTTCCTCCGCCACATCGAAGCGATAGCTTGTGGTACTCTCAAACTCCTGATCCGGCATCAGAATACAATTCGGGAAATTATCATGGTGTACCGCATCCGGCGGCACCTGCGTCTCAAAACAGATTCCGACACGCTTCATTCCTCCCGAATACACCTGAACCCCGGGCATATCCGTCGTCATCGTGAGCCGCCGTCCACTGCCCGGATGATAGCAGATAAGCTGGACTTTTCCCGCCTTTAACATCCAATTGTGATCATATCCGTGTCCGAAACGGATCTGGTCATCATCCGCATCAATATCTCTGCCCACAGCCTTCGGAACTGTAAAGTCCATCGGAGATCCTGCCACATCGCGAATCTCCCCGGTGGGAACCAGATCTTCTCCCACCGGCGTCGTCTGATCCGCATTGATCCACAGCATATGATCCAAAATAGTTTCCTCAAAGGTCTTTCCACTCAGATTAAAGTAGCTGTGATTTGTCGGATTAAACAACGTTATTTCGTCTGTCTTCGCGTGATACTTGATCCGCACCTCACCCTCGTCAGTCAATGTGTAGGTCACCTTCATCCAAAGGTTTCCCGGAAAATTCTGATCTCCGTCGGGGCTAAACAACTTAAAGGTAACACTGTTCTTAAACTCATTCACCTGTGCGTCCCAAACACGACGGTAATATGCATCTGTTCCGCTGTGACAGCAGTTCTTTCCGTTGTTTGCCTCCAGATGATACATCTTTCCTCTCAGCATAAACTCCGCACCGGCGATCCGGTTTGCCACACGTCCAACGGTCGCGCCAAAACATCCGCCTTTTGTTTCATAGTCCTCACAGGTAGCATGCCCAAGCACCACATTTCCAAGGTTGCCTTCCCGATCGGGTGTCCACACCTCCACCAAAGTCGCCCCGAGGTCAATCAGCTTGATCTTCATCCCGGACGCATTGGTCAAAATATATGCCGTTACCGCCTGCCCTGTTTTCGCGAATCCAAATGCCTGTTTCTCTATCATATGTTCTGCCTTCCCTTTCCGTCGTCCATCTCCCGCCGCCTGCCGTTAACTTCCCGCACAGGTCACATTTCCCCGGCAGAATGTCTCACACAAACTCAGTGCGTTGATGTAAAAACTCCAAAAATGAGTTTCTTCCCTCTTTTTGCTGTTCTATTAGCATGATTTTATCACGATTTCTGTCGGAAATCCAGCTTTTTCGCGTATTATAGTAATAATTTAGCTGTTTCCAATACTTTTCAGGATAAAGAAACAGCAGGTACAAGAGATTCCAGTCCCCTTGCCCCATGGGAAAGATGCGATTGTACACTTCCAGCATCTTCGCCCCCAGCCTCAGACTCCAGTGATTCTTCTCCAACACCTTGCGCATAAAGTAGTACAGGTCCTCCGAGCGATAGCCGGTGTGCAGTGTAGAAAACCCGATCACACCAAAGCCCCCTGCCTCCAACAATACATTGTGATATGTGTACTCACCGTGACAAAGCTGCAGTGCCGGTTTTGCCTTGCTCTGGGTCAATAGCTCCACCGTCCGTTTTCCCTGCTCCAAGTATTCCGAAACCGTCTCCATGATATTTCGCTCAAACCCATTTTTCCCGTTGCGCGTCTTGATATATTTTCTCACCTTGACCATCTCTCGATTGTGCCTTTCCCAAAGATCCTTCAGATCGGTCACCGGTTCCACCTGAAGTTCAATCTGCTGGAGGGCTAAGTGAAGCTTCGCCAAAATCGCCACAGCCTCCAACGAATCCCGCTCATCTCTGGAACTACACTCCCTGCCGGAAAACCAGTCCATGACTACATGAGGGTGTTGATACTCATCATTGCTGATCCAATTTCCCTCCCGGTTCGCCACGTACTGCTCCGCAGGGAACCCCTGCTCTCTGAGGGCCGACAGCACCTGCTGCAGGGTCTCGATCCTCGCTTCCGTCTTACTGCTCTCCGCCATCCATTTCAGTCCGGCGTCCGTCTCCACCAGCAGAGCACCCCTGCCCCTGCCGATGCGGATCACCTCAAACTCATACTGATTTAACACTGCCATCCCGCGTTCACTCATCTCTTTATTCCCCCTAACCGGACTTATCCAAAACGGACTATTCCAATCTATGAGGAAAGAGGCGGGTTTATACCAACAAGGGCTTGCGTAAAATCCCTCTTTAGTGGTAAACTATGCATATAGCCTTGGCCGTCTTGCCAATGCTCCGTGCCTTAATATGTTTATCAGGAGATGATTATGATACAGATACAAATCCCCGAACCGGTGGAATTGATTATTAAAAAATTGGAAGAACATGGATTCGAAGCCTACGCTGTAGGCGGTTGTGTCCGTGATACCATCCTCGGCCGGACTCCCGGCGACTGGGATATCACGACCTCCGCCCTGCCCGAGCAGGTGAAATCCATTTTCCGCCGCACCATCGACACCGGAATAGAACACGGCACCGTGACAGTGATGATCGGTCAGGTAGGTTACGAGGTGACCACCTACCGGGTGGACGGTGACTATCAGGATGGCCGTCATCCCACCAGCGTCACCTTCACCCCCAGTTTGGTTGAGGACTTAAAGCGCCGCGATTTTACGATCAACGCGATGGCTTACCGCCCGGGCGAGGGTGTGGTCGATTGCTTTGACGGCCTTGCCGATCTCGAAAACAAAATCATCCGCTGCGTGGGCGATCCTAAGGAGCGCTTCCGCGAAGATGCCCTGCGCATGATGCGTGCCGTCCGCTTTTCCGCACAACTGGGTTTTACCATTGAGGACAATACAAAAGCCGCCATCAAACAAATGGCGGGCAATCTCCGACTGATCAGCAAAGAGCGTATTCAAGCCGAGCTTTTGAAACTCATCACCTCACCCCATCCGGATTATATTCGAACAGCTTACGAGACCGGGATCACGGCGATTGTCCTCCCGGAATTTGACCGCATGATGGAGACTCCGCAGAAAAACTCCTTCCATGCACTCTCTGTGGGCGAGCATACCATAGAATCTCTGCTCCATGTGGAGGCAAACCCGATTCTGCGGCTAACCATGCTCTTTCACGACATGGGAAAGCCGGACTGTCTGCGGATCGACGCAGACGGCACCACCCACTTTAAACAGCACGCCATCGTGGGTGCGGACATCACCCGCAACGCACTGCGGAGTCTGAAGTTTGACAATCACACCATTGACAATGTGACTGCTCTGGTGCGCTACCACGATAGTATGCGCGACTGCGTTGCTGCAAGACAGACTCCCCCCGTAGTCAATAAGCGGGCGCTGCGCCGCCTTGTGAGTGCCATCGGTCGCGAACGCTTTCCGCTGCTCATGGAGGTGAATCTGGCAGACAATCTGGCAAAGACCGAGTTTGCGAAGAAAACTCATCTGCCCGCCCTTGACGCTGTGCGCGAGGCTTACGAGGAAATCGTGGATGCGGATGACTGCCTCACTTTGAAAGAGCTGGAGCTTAATGGCAAGGACCTGATGGCAATGGGGATTGCACCCGGAAAAGAGATCGGACGAATCCTCGGCGCCTGCCTTGAGTGGGTGCTGGACGAGCCGGAGAGAAATAAAAAAGAACTGCTGACAGAGTATGTGAAAAGTTTGCAGGAATAGGGTAGGAGGCTAACCATTAGTTGATTAGCCGACCTCCCACACCACCGCACGTACCGTTCGGTATACGGCGGTTCCTTAGTTTTCACGGACTATTAGATAGTAGTCAAGCATGGATGTATATCCTAGTTTGACTAC
>JAFSBP010000047.1 GCA_017437205.1 Lachnospiraceae bacterium | reverse complement strand
GCCGGAGGCTGTAGAGGCGGCAAAGATTAATGCTGGGCTCAATGGTTTGGGTAACTGTGAATTTATTGCAGGAGATGTGCTGAAGGTGCTGGACAGCCTGACCGAGAAGCCCGATCTGATTGTGCTGGATCCGCCGAGAGACGGTATTCACCCGAAGGCATTGCCAAAGATCATAGGCTATGGGGTAGACAGACTGATTTACATCAGCTGTAAGCCCACATCGCTGGTACGGGATCTTCCTACCTTTTATGAGGGAGGTTATCGGGTGACAAGGGCATGCAGCGTAAATATGTTTTGTGGGACAAGCCAGGTTGAGACAGTGTGTCTTTTGTGCAGGGCAGGGAATTAGAGATAAATGGTAGAAAATGATATTTAGTTGGACAAAAGAAAGGAGACCATGATGGCAAAGCAGGTGAAGGGAAGATGTAGATGTTGCTCTAAGGAGTATGCACGTGCGGGAATGCTTAAGCATTTGAGTGTTTGTGCGGAAAGAGGAGCGGAAGCAGATAAGGAGACGGGGAGAAGTACAGGTTATTTTGAACTGTTGATCACAGCGAAGTATCGCAAGAACTATTGGCTTGTCATTGAGATGGAAGAAACGGAAAAGCTGAAAGACTTGGATCAGTTTATACGCGACATTTGGGTGGAATGTTGCGGTCATTTGAGTTCATTTAATATTGACGGTCAGCGGTACGACTTGGAAGCCTTCAGTGATTCATTTTGGGATTTACGTTCTGAAAACATGGACATTCAGCTCAAAAAGGTTCTGAGAGTGGGGTTACAGTTTGAATATGAATACGACTTTGGCTCGCCCACAGAACTGATTATTAGTGTGGTCGATTATCGAAAAGGCAAACAGAAAAAGAAACCAATAACGATTTTGTCAAGAAATAATCCGCCGGAAATTCTTTGCAGTATATGTGGGGAGAACAACGCAAATTGGGTTTCTCCGGAAGGTTTCTATGACGGAACACCTTATTGGTGTGAGGAATGTGTGAGTGCCGAAGAAGCAGAAGATGGAGATTATCCGGAATTTCTGCTTCCGGTTTGCAATTCTCCCAGAATGGGTGTGTGCGGTTATGGTAGAAGCAGTGACTATGAGGAAGAGTCTTAATTGACAATTTACTGTAGGAGAAATGAAAATGGAAGTTTCAAAGAAAGACTGGAAATTGTATAGAGAGAAGCTCCCAAGGTGGCAGGAAGCATATATGGAGAAACTGATTGTAAAGTATGTGGAGTATTTACAAGGAGACGAACCGGCTTCCACAAAGTTTTGGGAGATGGAAAAGCGCATTAAGCGTGATAAGAAAAATCCAGGAGTGTTAATTGAAGTAAGCAAAGGCAATATGCTTTTTGACTTGATTCGTCTGATGCATGAGGGAGTGATAAACTTCAATGATTTGGAAGACTTTTCAGATGAATTAAAGGAAATGGTTAGGTTTATGTGGGAAAAATTTGGGTAAAACAAATGCTATTCCGGATGTAGATTTACTTTTGGAGTTGTCACATCTGTATAAGGTTACTATTAACGAAATGTTGGAAGATGCGGATCTAATCTGTGAATTGACCGGAAGGGAAAACGGACATACCGGAATTGCTTATTTTGTCCCGGAGCCTTTGTTCTCGCGGGATTTAGTAAAATCGACAGCGTTATCAGCGGTTGTTGGTATACAGATGACGATGATAGTACGATTGCTGATTTGGCGCGCTCGCTGGGCGTGAACCTGAAATTTACAAGTTACGTAAGGTACTGTACAAAAGAATAATAAATCATATATGGAGGACTTAATTGAAAAGTAACAGATTTATTTTCCGCTCCATGAGGCATGCTCTGAGCGGCACATGAAGGAGCGGATTGCGAAGGCACCGGAGCTGTTTTTGGTAGCAGTTGATCGGGAGACCGGATTGGTTGCGGGATTCTTAAACGGATTATCTACCGACGAGGAG
>JAFSBP010000046.1 GCA_017437205.1 Lachnospiraceae bacterium | reverse complement strand
GGCAAACCGGTAGCCATATTCGCAGGCAACCTCGCCTTCTGTCAGCTGATGTTCACAGTCCATTTCCACACAGACGGATGGATTAACCGCGATGGCGGACAGTTTTCTGCCCTCTTTTGCACAATGCACGTAAATATCCAACCGATTATCCACAAATTCATACCAAAAATTCATCGGAACGATGTATATGCCCTGATCGTCTGTCATGCCGATACGGCAAACTTTACAGGAGTCAATGATTTAGAGGATATCGGATATTTCAGTCACTTCTCTGTCTTTACGTCGCATCATTATCTCCTCTCATCCAACCAGCGCCCTAACTACCGCAACCACCCGCGCCGGCAGCAAATTTGCCACCTTAATTTTCCTCTCCCAAATCAAATTCACGCCCACGCAAAAAATCAGCATGGAACCAACCAGCGACAGATGATGTAGTGCCGCCTCTGTCATCAACGGCTGGATTACTCTCGCTAGAATCGTCACTGATCCTTGCAGGATGCCCACGGGAATCGCCGAAAAAATACAGCCTTTTCCCATGGAAGATGTCATAATCATTACCAAAACTAAGTCCAGTGCAGCCTTGGCCACCAAAATAGAGTAATCGCCAAAAATACCGTCGTTGATTGCGCCTACAATTGCCATCGCTCCGATGCAAACCGTCAGCGAAGTGGTCACAAACCCGTGAACAAATTCCTTGTCCTTCGCATTCCCGGTCTTCATTTTCAGCCAGCAACCGAACTGCTCCATCTTCGCGTCCAGATTGATTAGCTCACCGATAAGAGCACCCACTGCCATGCTGACAATCACCATCATGGTTCCGTTGCTACTCAATCCGCTGTCCGTAACCGCCATCATCTTCTCCAACGTTCCGCTAATTCCGATGAATATAGTGCACACGCCCAATGCTTTCACCAGCGTGTCTTGAAACCGTCCTGTCAGTACTTTTCCAAATAACAAACCACCCAAGCCACCCACGATAATCGCTGCAACGTTGATGATCGTTCCTAAACCTGTCATCTGTATGCCCTCTCCTTGATGTCATGTTAATGGATGTCTTTTCTCCAGGTACTATCATGGATTTACAATTCCTTTTCCAGTACCAGTACCGTATAATCTTCCGTGGTCCACTGTTTTCCCGTATAGGAAAATCCATGCTTCTCCCAGAATCTTCTGCCCTCTGCATTCTCCACAATGCAGCCCAGTCGCACCGACACATATCCATTTTCGCGTAGCCAGTCAAACAAACTCCCTATCAACCCAGTACCAATGCCCTGTCCGTGTAGCGCTCCATCCACCATAAACCAGCCGATAAATGCCATTTTCTCCTCCGGATATCCGGTGATCAGATCTAAAATTGCAATCATCCGCCCGCCGTTATAGAAACCGACAACATATTTGTCTTCCAACGTCTTTCTCGGTGGAAGGGCCGTCAGTTCCCCTTTTAGGGTATCCACGGTCGGCTCGCATTTCAGGTAGGTGTAATACTGCGGATTGCTGACGCAGAGGCGAAACAGCTTAGGAATATCTTCTTCAGCCAACAGACTAATCTGATACTTGTCTGTAATCGTTTCTATATTCAGTCTCATCCTCTTTTGACCAAGATTCCCTTCATATTTTCCGTGGCGTTATGTTTCTCCATGATAAGCTGCTTTTCTTCCTCTGTACAGCCAATCAGTAGTTTAATTTCCGAATCCCGTTTCATCAGATCGACGGTGCAAATGATCGCATCTGCTTTCCGTGAATCGCCTGTTCCAACCCAAACATCAATACCCGCTCCGTCCATGGAATTTGTATTGCTTAAGTAGCCATAATCTACCGGATAAATCATGTGCGGAAATCTCGGATGTGCACTTCCCTTTGGCCTGTCAATCACGATTTCCGAGTCCTCAACCAGTTTATCCACCGTCAGCCAAAACTCAATATTCATCCCTCTGTTCATCGCTTCTCCAATATCAAATGATGGAAAACTCACTTTCCCCAGTTCTCCAACTCTTCTCTCAGTGCTCCCAGCAGCTCGCTCTCCGGCATCTTTCTCACAATCTCGCCGTGCTTGATCAAAAGCCCCTCGCCAATGCCACCCGCGATACCCAGATCAGCCTCCTTCGCCTCGCCGGGGC
>JAFSBP010000045.1 GCA_017437205.1 Lachnospiraceae bacterium | reverse complement strand
TGATTGAGTACCGTCTCAAATGTATCCATCATCTCAGAGAGACAGACCTTATTATTGCCATCTCCATAATTAAAGGTGGTCAACCCGTTATATGCGCTGGAAAACGGTACAATGCCCTCTGCCTTAACCAATAGATGCCCACCAACCGCCTCCATGGGTTCAGCAAAGTCCTCTGCATCCTCAATCTCAATAAAGTTACTATTCATTACTGCAGAGGCAACTGGAACATAGGCACTGAGTGTGCCGTACAGCGGCATCAGCATAATCAACGCATAGAGAACCGTGTCCAGCAGCCGGACACCCAAGCCTGCAAAACGCAGTCCCTTTTGCTCCGGAACCAAAGCACCTTTTTTTACCTTTGCACTGATTACTTTCAAGATAATTGCCAAAATAAAGAAAATACCACCGAACAACACCAGCGAAATCACACTCTGAGCAACGCCGCGCACCAGTTCATTCACCATTTTAACCAACGACGGAGAAACCCTTTCCGATCCGATAATATTCATATCCTCAATCATTCCGGAAAGCGAAACACTCACCGGCTTTGCAATCAATGGTGCAATCAACACGCTGGTCAACGCAGACACTACCGTTGCGCAAAGAGAAAGCAATGCGCGCCAAAGTCCTTTTCTGTATCCATTGACACAGAAAATAATACCGAAAATCAAGACAATCAGAGCAAACGGCGCCCAAAGCACCAGTCCGATCATTTTTTCATCAAACATCTTTTGTCCTCCCGTCAGTGGAGAGCATATCTACCACTGTTTCCTTTATAATAATTAAGATTCTAAACCTCGAAAAAGCCATTGTCAATATTGAATGAATTGATTTTAAAGATTTTCTGTGATATACTTGTACATAAATATTGAAAAAGCGCTAAGCACGCGCGTAGATACGCACTGCAGACAGGAGTTTTACCATGGCATTTGATGGAATTACCGTAGCTGCTCTCGCAGCAGAACTTTCTGATAAATTAACCGGCGCACGCATCAGTAAGATTGCGCAGCCGGAAGAAGATGAGCTTCTCTTCACCCTGAAAAACAACCGTGAAAATTATCGCCTGATTCTCTCGGCAAATGCCAGTCTGCCGCTGGTCTACCTGACGGATGAGAATAAGATGAGCCCCATGACTGCGCCGAATTTCTGTATGCTGCTTCGCAAACACATCGGAAACGGACGTATTGTATCCATCACACAGCCGGGGCTGGAGCGTATTTTGGATTTTGCTGTAGAACATTTGGATGAACTGGGTGATCTGAAAGAAAAACATCTGATGGTCGAGCTGATGGGAAAGCACAGCAATATTATCTTCTGCAATGAATCCGTTCAGATAGTGGACGCAATCAAGCGAATCCCTGCACAGGTCAGCTCCGTGCGTGAAGTTCTGCCCGGAAGGCCTTATTTTATTCCGGATACCATGCATAAACTTAATCCAAAAACCGTAACTGAGGAGGAGTTTTCCGCTCAGGTGCTCTCAAAAGGAACTTCTCTCACAAAAGCACTGTACACCGGACTTACCGGTCTGAGCCCGATTGCAGCTGAGGAGATTGTGTACCGCGCCGGTTTAGACGGCGATGTTTCTGCTCCGTCTCTCTCCACCGTCGAACAGATTCATCTCTGGAATACGTTTTCACGGGTGATGTCCGAGATCAAGTCCGGACAGTTTTCGCCTGCAATCTATTATCGAAACGGAGAACCGACGGATTTCTCTGCGCTGAAGCTTTCCTGTCTCGGTGCCTGTGAGTCTGTTCCTCAGGAGTCAGTCAGCTTGATGCTCTCCGCCTTCTATGCAGAAAAAGACACTCTCTCCCGCATTCGTCAGAAATCTGCCGATATGCGTCAGGTGATCGGTACCGCGCTGGAACGTAACCGCAAAAAGTACGAGCTGCAGTTAAAGCAACTCGCTGACACAGATAAGCGGGACAAATACCGCATTTACGGTGAACTGATTAACACTTATGGCTATCAGGCAGAGCCCGGCAGCACTTCCCTCACTGCTCTGAATTATTACACCGGCGAGGAGGTCAAAATTCCGTTAGAAAAGGATCTTTCTGTCTCTGCCAATGCACAAAAGTATTTTGACCGTTACAATAAATTAAAGCGCACCTATGAAGCACTGACCACTCTCGCTGCTGAGACCAAGGCTGAGATCGATTATCTGGAATCCGTCAGCAACGCATTGGACATTGCTACTGCCGAGGAGGATCTTACTCAGTTAAAAGATGAGCTGCGTGAGTCCGGATACGCAAGAAAACGCAGCCCCAAAGATAAACAGGCTCGCATAATCAGCAAACCCTTCCACTACCTCACGGAAGACGGATTCCACCTCTATGTGGGAAAGAACAATATTCAGAACGAAGAATTGACCTTCAAATTCGCCTCCGGAAATGACTGGTGGTTCCACGCAAAAGGAATCCCCGGATCTCACGTCATCGTAAAATCCGAGGGCAAAGAGCTACCCGACCGGGTGTTTGAACAGGCTGCTGCGGTGGCTGCATGGTACTCTAAAGCAAAAAAAGATGAAAAGGTCGAGATCGACTATGTGGAGAAAAAGCAGGTAAAGAAAGTTCCCGGTGCGAAACCCGGATTTGTGATTTATCATACGAACTATTCCATGGTAGTGACACCGGGGCTTGATGGGTGTAAGTTGGTAGACTAAATACAACAAAAATGGTTGGATTGCTGATCGGCCAATGGATATGACTTTCCTCTCCACTTAACCGAATAAGTATATGATTTTAATGCATACAATGTCGAATATCGTTAGAAGACCGTTTTCGTAGGCTTCCGTAAGGGTGTAGAAGTCGTCACCATTCCATGCTATAAGCGTATTTGAGTTAGGATACACAAAGCGCACACCAGCTACTTCCTCTGTGTATATAGCGGTTGTGTATAACGT
>JAFSBP010000044.1 GCA_017437205.1 Lachnospiraceae bacterium | reverse complement strand
TATCGTATAGTTGTCCGGCACGAAGTTTCGCTTAGGGATTACCTTTAAAAGTCCAAACACCAAAGCCAGATGTCCGCGGAAAAATTCATTATATCCCGCCACATAATTCATCCTTTTAGGAAGAACCGGAATACCGGTGTAAATGTAGTCCATGCGCGATGCGTGATTACTGATCATGATGAACGGTCCGTTTTCTTCTGCAGGTCCGCGTTTGATCGTATAATGTGCATTGTATTTTTTTGCAACAAAGGTCTTCCATACCCATCCCAGCACATTGTACATAGCGTCCGGTTGTTTTATCTTTTTTTGTTTCAGTGCTTCTGCAATTGTAAGTTTACCCATCTCTTTCCCTCTCTTTCGGGTCTCTTTTTTCATTGTAACACAAATGCGCTTTTATTTAAAGCAGATAATATCTCAATCCACCTAAAATATTTAAATTCTTAATACTTCTTTTATTGGAAATTCCCACAATTTATGTTATAATGGTAAAAATGATTTTATTATAATTTTTTCTTCGGAGGCATGAGAATGTTATCTCATCAATTATTGCAACAGGCGCTGACAGAACTCTCCGCCATCGTACATACTGACTTCGCTTTACTGGATGCGAAAAACCAACCCATCGCATCCACCGCTGAACTTCCTGAACTGATCCGTGAAAACAGCGTTTCTTTTTGGGAGAGCCCTTCCGTAAGTCAGAGCATCCCTGACACAGACGGCACGGTCTATCACTATTTTAAATTGAACGATCAGACTCAGATTCCCCTGTTGTTAATCGCCCACGGCTCTGCCACCGCCAGTTACACCGGCGGCTGTATTGCACTCAGCCAGATTAAGTATCTGCTGAAAGCGGGCGATGAGCAGATGAACCGTGAGCAGTTTTTTCTACAATATATCACCGGTGTTCTCCGCGAGGAGGAAGTTCCCCGCCGCCTTAAGCAGCTGCGAATTTCTACCTCTTCCGCCTACAGCCTGATGTTAATCTCCATTGACCGATTTGCATCCAGCGAATTTCGGACGATTTTGCAACAATTGTTTGTGGAAACCTCTTTGGACACTTGCCTGATGATCGGTGACAAACAGTTTGCCTTGATCCGCGATCTGTCCAGAACCCCGGATGCACAGAATTATCTGTCACAAACCGCACCGTTCGTGGCTGATACATTAAGCTCCGAGGCGATGGTTCAGTTCAGAATCGCGTACAGCAAGGTCGCAAACTCGGTCTATGATCTGCCCCGCGTCTACCGTGAAGCCTCTCTTGCGATGGAAGCAGGAAAGCTGGTTTACCCTGAGCGTCAAATCTATGCTTATCAGACACTGGGGATCGGCAAGCTGATCTATCAGCTTCCACTCCCTCTGTGTGAATCCTTTGCTCATGAGATTTTCGGCGATGAAATTCCCGAATTTGACGAGGAACTTCTCTCTACCGTAAACCGCTTTTTTAAAAACAGTCTGAATGTCTCTGAGACTGCAAGGCAGCTGTACCTACACCGCAACACCTTAGTTTACCGTTTAGAGCGGGTACAGAAGCTGACCGGACTGGATATTCGCAATTTTGAGGATGCACTCACTTTCAGGATCGCATGGATGGCTGCCAGCCGCATCGACGGACACAGCAGCACCCCCTCCTGACCATAGCCACAGAAAGGATTAACTGGTATGAAAAAAGATAAAATCACCACATTTCGCCGTATCCTCGCGATGATCGGCATTGTACTCATTGTTTTGATGTATCTGGCCACCCTGATTTTCGCTTTTATCGACCCGACACAGAGCAAATCGTGGCTGGCCGCATCCATCTTCACCACATTCTTCGTTGCGTTTGTGCTCTATGCCTTTAACCTGCTCCTAAAAATGATTCAGGATAAAAACAGCAAAGAAGAGCAAGATATAAAATAATATTTAAAGGAGGACTTTTGCCATGTCTGCAAACAATTACCAGCAGAACCCGTTTAACCGTGATCCCTATCAAAACAGCGGATCATACAACAAACAAACCACCAAACAGTTAAAATTTTCAGGAAAGATCGCTGCCATTATCGCTGCTGTCATCCTCGTTTTAGTCGTAGGCAGTAACAGTGTCTACAGTCTGACAGAAAACCAGAATGCGGTCGTGACCACTTTAGGAAACCCTTCCGCAGTGACCACGTCCGGTATCCATTTTGCGATCCCCTTCATTCAGAAGGTGCAGATTGTCGATATGACCGTGCATGGTCTTGCCATCGGCTATGATGAGCGCACCAACCAGTCCATTGAATATGAATCGTTGATGATCACCTCTGATTTTAACTTCCTCGACGTGTCCTGCTACATTGAGTACGCGGTGTCCGATCCGATTAAATACCTTTACCATTCAGAGGATCCGGAAAACATGCTGAAGATGCTGGCACAGTCCTTTATCCGAGACACCGTGGGTGTTTATCAGGTGGACGATGTTCTCACCACCGGTCGTTATGAAATCCAGAGCGTAGTATCCACGAAGCTCACTGAGCGCCTTGAGGCAGAGGATATCGGTCTTCAGATTAAAAACGTGACTATTCAGGATGTTGACACCCCCACCGCAGAGGTTAAAGCTGCTTTTGACGCGGTGGAAACTGCAAAGCAGAACGCAGACACCTTGGTAAACGAGGCAAACAAATACAGTGCAGAGCAGATTCCTGCTGCTCAGGCACAGGTAGATAAGATCCTGCAGAGTGCAGAAGCTCAGAAGGAAGCCCGCATTAACGAGGCTCTGGGACAGGTTGCCCGCTTTAATGCCCTGTATTCCGAGTATATCAAGTTCCCCGATATCACCAAGCAGCGTATGTATTTCGAGGCGATGGAAGAAATTCTTCCTCTGCTGAAGGTCGTTATCACTGATGGCGAGGGTGATATCTTAAACATCTTCAGCAACCAGCTGGATAAAGATTGAGAAAGGAGACAGTCGACATGAAAACAAAAAAACATATTGGATTAATTCTCGCAGCGATCATCGCTGTACTGCTGTTCATCGTGGGCAGCTCCTGTATTGTAATCACCTACCCCAATGAATACTCTGTGATCAAACAGTTCGGCGAAGTAAAAGATATCCGTGACAACAAGGACGGGCAGAGCGGCTTAAGCTTTAAGCTTCCTTTCATCCAGACAGTCACCAAGGTTCCGAACACAAAGCTTCTCTATGACCTAGCCATCAGCGATGTTATCACCAAAGATAAAAAGACCATGGTTGAGGACAGCTTTGTCATCTGGTCCATTGATGATCCGATGGAATACATCCGCACGCTGAACGGTATTGACGCAGCAGCGGAATCCCGCATTGATGTCAACGTGTACAATGCGATCAAAAACACCATCAGTAACACCACACAGGCAGATGTGATCAGCGGACGTGACGGTGCCCTAGTTGCCAGCATCAAGGCAAATGTAGGCGACAGCCTGGAGGAATACGGCGTTCATCTTCACTCCGTGGAGACGAAGCATCTGGATCTGCCGGACAGCAATAAGGCTTCCGTATATGACCGAATGATCTCTGAGCGCAATCAGATTGCCGCAGGTTACACCGCTGCCGGACAGCAGCAGGCTCAGGAAATCCGAAACACTACCGACAAAGAGGTTTCCATCTCCCTAAGTACCGCAGACGCTCAGGCTGCCCAGATTGTCGCTGAGGGCGAGGCTTCCTACATGCAGATTCTCTCCGACGCCTACAACGATGCAGACAAGGCAGAGTTTTACAACTTCGTCCGCGCCCTGGATGCCGCAAAACTGAGTCTGGCAAGCAGCGGAAATGTTTTATATCTGACACCTGACAGCCCGCTTGCTTCTATCTTCTATCAGATGGAGAAGGGCAGCAATTAAAGTCTGTTGGAACTCACTATTTGGCGTTTACGCTGTTATTCTAGTCAAGCAGACTGATTTTGGGACAATCGAGCTGAAACTCAACGCTATTCTGCAATCCACCAGCGGATTAACATGCATTGCGCACTTCAGCATCTCGACCGTTCGAAATGTGAACAATACATTCGCAGCCCCTGAGCTATTCCGGATGCGTACAGAAACTGTTTACGGAAAAAGCAGTTGATGAGATTTATCATTCATCAACCGGCATTCCCAGGTTGATCAATCGAATCTGTGAAAAGACACTTATGTATGTATTCCAGCGAAACAAGCCCTGATCGACAATTATATGATCCTTTTTGTTGTAGAACATGAGATGCTGGAAACACCTGAATAGGGTAGGAGGCTAACCATTAGTTGATTAGCCGACCTCCCACACCACCGCACGTACCGTTCGGTATACGGCGGTTCCTTAGTTTTCACGGACTATTAG
>JAFSBP010000043.1 GCA_017437205.1 Lachnospiraceae bacterium | reverse complement strand
ATTTATTGTGGGATATTGCATAAACTGGCAGAGAGTGATGCGAAAAAAGCTGAAGAGCGGGAGTTGGAAGTGAAACAAGAGCTTGCTTTTGTGGATGCGGCACTCCGTTTATTTTGAGCAGTAAGAATAGTGAGATAAGGGGTGATACGATGCATAAGATGACGATTAACGGTCAAATAAAGGAATTCCCAAGAGGAACGTTGTTAAAACAGATTGCAGGTGAATATCAGCCTCAGTATGAGAATGATATCGTTCTTATGAAAGTGAACGGAAAGCTGTACGAGTTGATGAAGGAAATCCCAGAGGATGGCGAGGTTGAGATTATCACCACCGGTGAGGAAATCGGCATGGAGGCGTACCGCCGTAGTGTTCTTTTCCTTGCGGTGAAATCCATTTATGATGTAGCCGGACATAAACTAGACAAGGTGACAGTGAACTTTTCTGTCAGCAAGGGTCTGTACATTGAGGTGAGCGGTCATAAAGTGGACAATGAATTTGTATCCAAGGTAGAGGAGCGAATGAGAGAACTGGTGGCTGCGAAGAAGCCCATCGTAAAGCGCTCTGTGTCCGCAGAAAAGGCGGTGGAGACCTTTGGACGCCACGGGATGAAGGATAAAGAAAAGCTGTTTATGTATCGCCGTTCCTCACGTGTAAATATTTACAGTATCAATGAATTTGAAGACTATTATTACGGATATATGCTGCCTGGCACCGGGTATCTGAAGTATTTTGCGCTTTATCCTTTTGATGAGGGCATGGTACTGCAGATGCCGGTTAGAAAGGCTCCGAACGTTGTGCCGGACTTTGTGCCCAGCATGAAGGTGTTTAGGACCCTGAAGGAATCTGCCCGTTGGGGAGAAAAGCTGGGAATCAATACTGTCGGCGACTTGAACGAGCGTATCGTGAAGGAAGGGCTGACGGAGCTGATTCTGATTCAGGAGGCGCTCATGGAGAAGCGTCTCGGAGACATCGCTGCGATGATCGCGGCGGACCGCCAGAAGAAGATCATTTTGCTGGCAGGGCCTTCATCTTCCGGAAAGACGACCACATCTCACCGATTGTCCATTCAGTTAAAGACTTTGGGACTGAATCCTCACCCGATTGCGGTGGATAATTATTTCGTGGATCGGGACCATACACCGAAGGACGAGGACGGCAATTATAACTTTGAGTGTCTTGAATGCGTGGATCTGGAAGTATTCAACCGTGATATGACAGCGCTTCTATCCGGTGAACGGGTGGAACTTCCCGTGTTCAATTTCAAGACCGGATACCGCGAGTACAAAGGTGACTACCTGCAGTTGGGGCCTGACGATATTTTGGTCATTGAGGGAATTCACTGTCTGAATGATAAACTGACCGAGTCTCTGCCCATGGAGAGTAAGTTTAAGATTTACTTGAGCGCATTGACTCAGTTAAATATCGATGAGCACAACCGCATTTCCACTACCGATGGCCGTCTGATCCGCCGCATCGTGCGCGACGCACGAACCAGAGGTGCGGACGCGCAGAAGACCATCTCCATGTGGCCGTCCGTGCGCCGGGGCGAGGAGGAGAATATCTTCCCCTATCAAGAGACGGCCGATGTGGTGTTGAACACCGCACTTATCTATGAACTGGCGGTGTTAAAACCTTACGCGGAACCACTACTGTTTGCAGTGCCCAGAGACTGCCCCGAGTATCAGGAGGCGAAGCGGCTATTAAAATTCTTTGATTACTTTTTGGTTGCACATGCAGATGATATCCCGAAGAACTCAATTTTGAGAGAGTTTATCGGGGGAAGCTGCTTTGAATGAGAGACTTATCAATTTACGACAGAAAAGGAGACGACAAAAATGAACAAAATATTGATGACCACCCCCCTGGTGGAGATGGACGGAGACGAGATGACGAGAGTGCTGTGGCAGATGATCAAAGATGAACTGCTCACCCCTTTCGTAGAATTGAAGACGGAATATTATGATTTGGGGCTTAAGTACCGTGATGAGACGAACGATCAGGTGACCATTGATGCGGCTGAGGCAAATAAGCGCCTCGGTGTAGCAGTAAAGTGTGCAACTATCACCCCCAATGCTGCGCGCGTAAAGGAATATGATCTGAAGAAGATGTGGAAGAGCCCCAACGGAACTATCCGCAGTATTCTGGACGGAACCGTTTTCCGCGCACCGATTCTGGTGAAGGGAATCGAGCCGTATGTGAAGAACTGGACGAAACCGATCACACTGGCCCGTCACGCTTACGGAGACATTTATAAGGCAGTGGATGCCATTGTGGATGAGGGAACGAAGTGTGAGCTGGTCTACACCGCACAGGATGGAACCGAGACCAGACAGTTGGTTCATCAGTTTGACGGCGCCGGTGTCGCTATGGGTATGCACAATACGGACAAATCCATCGAGAGTTTTGCACGTTGCTGCTTTAATTATGCGCTGTCCACGAATCAGGATGTTTGGTTCTCAACAAAGGATACCATCTCCAAGCAGTACGATCATCATTTTAAGGATATATTCGCGGAAATATACGAGAACGAGTATAAGGAAAAGTTTGAGGCAGCCGGACTGACCTACTTCTACACCCTGATCGATGACGCAGTGGCGAGAGTAATTCGTTCAAACGGTGGATATATCTGGGCATGTAAGAATTACGACGGTGACGTGATGAGCGACATGGTGGCAACTGCCTTTGGCTCATTGGCAATGATGACCTCCGTACTGGTATCTCCTGACGGCTGCTACGAGTACGAAGCAGCGCACGGTACGGTGCAGAGGCATTATTACCGCTATCTGAAGGGCGAGATGACCTCCACCAACCCGGTAGCGACCATCTTTGCGTGGTCCGGCGCTCTTAAGAAACGCGGTGAGTTGGACGGACTTTCCGATTTGTGCGCATTTGCGGATAAGTTAGAGAAGGCGACAGTTGAGACCATTGAAAGCGGTCTGATGACCGGAGATCTGGCAGCAATCACCACCTTGGAGAATCCGCAGACACTGGACAGCGAGCAGTTTATAAAGACTATCCGCGCAAGACTGGAAACACTGGTGTAACATAAATTAGTGAAACGAGGAAATTCGATGAGACGTAAGCTTTCTCATATGCAGATTATTGCAGTGGGATTCTTTTTGATGATCATGACAGGAACATTTCTTTTGATGCTTCCGATTTCCAGTCAAGGGAGAGTGTGGACACCGTTTATTGATGCTCTGTTTACCGCTACCTCTGCGTCCTGTGTGACCGGTCAGGTGGTGAAAGATACCGCGACTTACTGGAGTTCCTTTGGTCATGTGGTGATTATTACGCTGATCCAGATTGGCGGTCTGGGATTTATGACCATTGCGACGTTGTTCTTTTTGGCCTGCCGGAAGCGGATGGGCTTAAGAAAACGTGCGGTGATGGTGGAGAGTATCAGCTATACGCAGGTGGCAGGAATACTGCCGTTTGTGAAAAAGATTATCTTCGGAACACTGTTTTTTGAAGGTGTCGGAGCGATTTTACTGTCTATACGTTTTATTCCGGAGTTTGGATTAGGCCGGGGAATCGCCTACAGCATATTCCACGCCATCTCCGCGTTTTGTAATGCGGGATTTGACCTGATGGGTATCCGTGAGCCGTATATATCCTTTTGTGATTATTCGGGCGACTGGCTGGTAAGCGGTACGATAATGTTTCTGATAGTGATGGGCGGTCTCGGATTTATGGTCTGGGACGATCTTTTGCAAAAGAAACATCATGTGCGCAGATACAGCCTGCACACGAAGATTGTGCTGACTATGTTCGTTATTTTGACCTTCGGAGGCGCAGCCTTGTTTTTCCTGTTTGAGCGGAACAATCTGGGCATGGAGCTGCCGTTACATGAGCAGATATTGACGGCACTATTTGATTCGGTGACGGCGAGAACTGCCGGATTTAACACGACGGACACCGCAGCACTCACTGACAGCAGCAAGCTTTTGACAATGATCTTGATGTTTATCGGAGGAAATTCCGGATCGACGGCAGGTGGTGTAAAGACGACTACCATCGCTGTCATCCTGATTTATACGGTGTGCGGGCTGAAAGGCTACCAGCACGCGACGGTTTT
>JAFSBP010000042.1 GCA_017437205.1 Lachnospiraceae bacterium | reverse complement strand
GGCAGATGTGGAAATGGGTATTCGTACTGTGGATGTTATTGATAGAAGTGTGGTAAGAATACCCTTGTATCAAACTCTCAATACGATTAAAATTGATACCAGCAACAAAACTGTTCAGATGATTTCTGACGAAATTACACAGTTATGATGTCCACCAAATAGTTGGAGGGAAGATTATGAAGGTAGGTATTATATGTGCTGGTGATAGGGAAGTAGCTCCCTTTTTGCCAATAATAGATGAGCGAAAAGAAACTGAAAAGGCAAAGCTAAAATTTTACGAAGGAAAGATAAATGATGATGAGTGAGCAGATAAAAATTTTGGAAGAACGGATTTCGTCGGAAGAATATATAGACTTTCTGAAAAGAACTGATTTAGGTTCGCAGTATCCTAAAGAGCGATTTGATGATAGAATTGAAAAACTTGTCAATACAGTGTCCATCAGCCTTGTAGCCCGAAATGAAAACGGTGTTGTCGTGGGTGTTTTGTTTGGTTTAACTGACTTCGCCTATTGGCTTTATGTGACGGATTTAGGTGTAGACAGAGCTTACACGAAACAAGGCATCGGCAGGCGTTTGATGAAGACTGCCCATGAAATTGCGGGTGGTGAGAAGGATATTGCAGTATATTTGATTGCAAATGAGAATGCAGTTCCTTTCTACGAGAGGTTGGGAATGAAGAAATCGGTGGATGTTATGCAGTATAACAAAATTGAGTGGACAGAGTTTGTAGTAGAATAATTAATCTTGCGAGGTGTTGTAGAATGAATGTAGAGATTGGAGGATGGATCTTTTAAAATTCCATGGAAATGGTGGACAGAATATTCAGAATATGAAATTGCGAAAATCTGGTGGAAGTCGGATTTTTGTATTAGAAATTTGCGGTTTTTAAAAGAGTTTGGTAAGCAAACATAAAGCGTATAAGGTGATCAAGAATTTTTTGACATGAAAAGCGGTAAAAGTTATAGAGCATTTTGATATTGGAAAATCTGTATGAATCAAGGAGAAGCAATGAAAAAAGCAATCGTCATCGGCTGTCCGGGTTCCGGAAAAACAACCTTTTCTGAGAAACTACAACAGTGTACCGGCCTTCCATTATTTTATTTGGACGCAATCTGGCATAAACCCGACCAGACACATATTTCCAGAGAAGATTTTGATGAAAGAATAGTCGAAATTATGTCTCAAAAAGAATGGATTATCGACGGAAATTACGGAAGAACTTTAGAAATAAGATTGCAATACTGTGATACAGTATTCCTGTTTGATTTGCCGACGGAAGTTTGCATACAGGGAGCGACGGAGCGATTGGGCAAAGGTCGTTATGATATTCCTTGGATTGAGCGAGAGTTGGATCCGAAATTTAGACAGGAAATCGAAACTTTCGCAGAGAAAAATTTGCCTGGAATTTACGAATTACTGGACAAATACAAGGCGGATAAGCAGGTGATCATCTTTAAGTCGAGGTCACAGGCGGATGAATATTTGGAGAAGTTTGCAACAATAGTTCGTTATTGAACAGAAAGGCGAGGTATCTTATGACCAACCAAACAACCCGCATGAAACACTTAGTCTCCATCCTGAACGAGGCCGCCAAAGCCTACTATCAGGAAAATCGTGAGATCATGAGTAATTTTGAATATGACAAGCTCTACGACGAACTGGTCGAATTGGAGAAGGAGACAGGTATCACCCTGTCCGGAAGCCCTACGGTTCGCGTAGGCTTCGAGCTTTTGACGGAGCTTCCAAAGGAGCGCCATGAGTCTCCGATGCTTTCCTTGGACAAGACGAAGGACCGGGACGCTCTTGCGGCGTGGCTCGGAGATAAGGACGGTCTGCTGTCCTGGAAGCTGGATGGTCTGACTATCGTGCTGACCTATCGTGATGGTAAGCTGTATAAGGCGGTCACCCGCGGAAACGGTGAGATCGGTGAGGTCATCACCAACAACGCGAAGGTGTTTTCCAATATTCCTCTGGCGATTTCCTACACCGGAGAACTGATTCTTCGCGGCGAGGCGGTCATCGGATACGATGAGTTTGAGCGGATCAACGCCGGGATCGAGGATGTGGAGGCGAAGTATAAGAACCCGAGAAACCTTTGCAGTGGAACGGTTCGTCAGTTGAATAATCAGATTACGGCTGAGCGCAAGGTCAGCTTCTTTGCATTCTCGCTGGTGAAAGCGGACGGCGTGGACTTTGGAAATTCCAGAGAGCAGCAGATTTTGTGGTTGAAATCGCAGGGCTTTGAGACAGTGGAATATTCTCGGGTCAACAGTGGGAATATTCACAGAGCGATTAAGCAGTTTGCGGATAAGATTGCTGCAAACAATTTCCCTTCCGATGGACTGGTGCTATTGTTTGATGATATTGAATATGGTCGTTCTCTGGGTCGCACGGCGAAGTTCCCGAGAGATTCGATTGCGTTTAAGTGGGCGGATGAGCTGGCGACCACTCATCTGCGCTACATTGAGTGGAGTCCGTCACGCACGGGGCTCATCAATCCGGTGGCGGTGTTTGAGCCGGTGGAGCTGGAGGGAACCACGGTGAGCCGTGCCAGTGTTCACAATGTGAGTATTTTGGAGAGCCTCGAATTGGGGGAGGGTGACGAGATCTCTGTCTATAAGGCGAATATGATCATTCCGCAGATCGCGGAGAATTTGACCCGTTCCGGCTGTGTGCCGATTCCTAAGGTCTGCCCTGTCTGCGGCGGCGCGACGGAGGTGCGTCAGATGATCGATGTGCGGTCTCTGTACTGCACGAACCCTGACTGTCAGGCAAAGCAGATCAAGCGGTTTGCCCTGTTTGTCAGCCGCGATGCCCTGAATATCGACGGTATGTCCGAGGCTACGCTGGAGAAATTTATTAGTGAGGGCTTCATCAAAGAGTTCAGTGACCTGTTTCATCTGGAACGTTATGAGGAGCAGATCGTGACGCTGGAGGGCTTCGGACAAAAGTCCTATGATAATTTGGTTGCAGCGGCGAAGATCGCCAGCCATACCACATTGCCAAGGCTGATCTATGGTCTTGGCATTCCCGGAATCGGCACTGCCAATGCGAAGGTGATTGCAAAGGCATTTGATCATGATATTGAGCGAATAAGACATGCAAGTAGCGAAGAACTGTCTCAGATCCCCGGTATCGGTGAGGTTTTGGCCGAAGGCTTTGTGACTTTCTTTGGCTCGGAGAAGAATCAGCAAACCTTGGATTCCCTTCTTGCAGATTTGACGTTTGAGGCAGTGGAGACAAATGCGGGAGAGCAGACCCTTGATGGAAAGACATTTGTCATCACGGGCGCAGTGTATCATTTTGAAAATCGAAATGAACTGAAAGAGAAAATTGAGAGTCTCGGTGGGAAGGTCAGTGGATCGGTGTCCGCGAAGACCAGCTTCCTGATTAATAACGATACTGCGTCCACCTCCGGAAAGAACAAAAAGGCGAAGGAGCTGGGGATACCGGTGATATCGGAGGAGGAGTTCCTTCAGATGGTTGGTAGCATCTGATATCTTTGGATATCAGATTACATAGAAATCCCTTACTTATGATAAGTTGTTTACAGTACGAAAGAGAACGAATCAAATCATAAAAAGGAGGAGCTATGTGATGAACGAAAAGAAAGAAGTTGTAATTTTTGAGACGGAAGACAAGAGTATCGTTTTGCCGGTCACGCTGGAAGATGAGTCGGTGTGGCTGACACAGGCGCAGATGACCGTGTTGTTTAGTGTGGACAGAACTGTTATTACAAAACACGTGAATAATGTTTTTCGGGAAAATGAAGTAGACGAAAAAAGCAATGTGCATTTTTTGCACATTGCAAATTCAGACCGTCCGGTGAAGGCATACAGTCTTGACGTCATCATCTCTGTTGGTTACCGTGTCAAATCGCAGCGCGGCGTGGAATTCCGCAGATG
>JAFSBP010000472.1 GCA_017437205.1 Lachnospiraceae bacterium | reverse complement strand
GTGTTTAAAAACCACTCAAAATGCACAGCATAGACCTCACCAATCACATCATCCATAATCAACTCACGAACCTTTGTATTTCCCGGAGCATATCGATAATTAAATGACACCCGCACCTCTCTTCCGGTACGTTTCTGTGCATCAATGATTGCCTGTGCACGTTTTGCATCAATAGTCATAGGCTTTTCTGTGATAACATCGCATCCTAATTCCATTGCACGAATAATATAGTAATCATGTGTTCTATCTACACTGGTAACAATGACACAATCCGGCTTGATTTCTTCAATCATCTTATCAAACTCGTAGTGCTTGTATGTGGGAACTGCTTTAACTCCCGCCGCTTCTAAAACAGAATTTGCATAATTCATTCTCGTCTGATTCACATCGCAAAAGGCCACCATTTCACTGGTTGCTGAATATGTTGTTGCAACTGCTTCATAAAAAAACATTGCTCTTCCGCCTATTCCAACTTGAGCATATCGTCTCTTTTCCATGTAATTTCTCCCTTTCGCATTGTCTTCATGTCAAGCATCTTGAGCGTATTATATAGAAAAAATGTCACACCTGCAATTCGGAAAAAGTGACAGCCTGACCTTCCTTTGTGAAAAACCCTTGATTTAAAATGCTTTTCTCGTATTTTGTTGTCCATTTTTCCAACTTTAGCTATATTAACAAATTACTCTTATGTGAATAATGAACGTAAATGAGTCAAAACACCCCTCAATAATAAAAAAAAGAGCTTACTGCACAATCAGGATTACCTAATTGTACAGCAGCTCTCTTTCACATCTTACATCATCACATCTTTTCTACAAAATCTTCGAGTGTCTCTGCCTTCGCCGCCAGCTTTAACCATCCGGTCAGTACTGATAAGTCTTTCTCCGAAAGTATGCGTGTAGAAATATTCTCATTTACCGATGATGACCATGCTTCTTCTCATGTGCCTCTTTCAGCTTATTCTCACGTCGGTTGAGAACCTCCTCGCTCTTCGGCTGAATATCTCCCGCCTTCTGAAGCGCGTCTCTGGTCATCATCGGGCCAAACAATTCATAAACCAATACTGCAAACAACACGATGTTTCTAATCAAATCACCGTCCTCTCCCATCTTTGCGGATGCAGTCACACACATACCCAACGCAACGCCCGCCTGAGGAAGCAATGTGATTCCCAAGTATTTCTTGATCGTATCATCACATCCGGCGGCTGCAGCGCTGATATACGCTCCACAGTATTTGCCCAGCGAACGAAAGAGTATGTACACGATACCGATCAGAATCACGCTGATCTCGGTAAACACACTCAGTTCCAACTCAGCACCGCTGAGGACAAAAAACAGTGCGAACAGTGGTGCCGTCCATTTATCAGCTCTCTCCATCAGATCGTGGGATAGAGGACAGAGATTGCAGAACATGGTTCCCAACATCATACAAACCAGCAGGGAAGAAAAGTGAACATGAACGCCGCCAACCTCGAACTCGATCATGGACAGTGCAACGGTCAAAAATACAAACACGATGGTGAGGGACAGACGGTTGCTGTTAGAATTAAACATCTTCTCCAACTGCGTCAGAACCCAGCCCATAAACGCACCGAGAATCAGTGACAATACGATCTCCAACACCGGTTCCACCACGATGGAAATTAGATCGAAGCTTCCGTTGTGCAGCGCCATCGCCACACCGAAGGAAACTGCAAACACGATCAGACCCACCGCATCGTCCAAGGCAACTACGGGAAGCAGGATGTCGGTGAGCTTACCCTTCGCCTTATACTGACGGACAACCATCAAGGTCGCTGCAGGAGCAGTCGCTGTCGCAATCGCTCCAAGGGTGATTGCCGTAGAGATGGGGAGACGATCCCCTAAAAACAGATGCAGTACGATTAACGCCACGTCCACAAACAAGGTTGCAACTAACGCCTGAACAATACCGACAATTGTCGCCTGCCGCCCGGTCTGACGAAGCTGGGACAGACGAAACTCGTTTCCGATGGCAAAGGCGATAAAGCCCAGCGCCACTTCGGAGATCAGTCCGAACTCAGCTACATTTTCATGGGAATTAAATCCGATTCCGTGAATACCGAGAGCTCCCAGACAGTACGGGCCCACTGCGACTCCGGCGATCAGATACGCCGTCACTGACGGCAATTTTAAAGGTTTCAATACACGGGTCATCATCAGACCCACAAATAAAGCAATCGAAAGTGATAATAAAGTTTCCATATCATAAAAACCTCTCTTATTACATAAAAATAGATGCCCAAAAGCACCAACAGATAATAGCACTTTCAAGCATCGATTTCAAGTTTATTTATCACGATTTTTTACAGTCTGAAGAAATCTTTTTTGTGAATTTTTTCAGTCTTTTTCTCTCTTACCGTTCAAAATCAGAGATTAACTTATCTCCGTAAACTCCTGTCCAATCTTTCTCAAATCCCGCGATTGCGGCGTCGGTCATGGGATGAGAAATGATGGTCTTTAAGATATCCGCGGACACTGTAACACTGTGGCAGCCACCGGACGCACAGCGATGTACCTGCTCGGCATTCTTAAAGCTGGCAGCCAACACATTACACTTCAGTCCGTAAAGCTTAAACTGCTGCACGATCTCAGTAACCACCTCAGTACCATCACCAAGAATATTGTCCAGACGGTTGACATAAGGTGCTACAAAGTCTGCACCGGCCATCGCTGCCAAGAGCGCCTGTGCCGGGGTAAAGATGGCGGTTACTGTAACGCCGATTCCCAGTTTTTTCAGCATCATCGTCGCTTTCAAGCCTTCCTCACTGATCGGAATCTTTGCGTAGAAATTTCCCTTCAATTCTTCCTTGAGAAGTAATGCTTCCTCAACGATTTTTTCTGCCTTTTTCTGTGTCACCTGCACATGGAGCATTTTCTCCTCGCCGATGATGGAGCGGATTTCCCTCACCAACGGCCAAAAGTCTTCTTTCTCTTTTGAAATGATTGAAGGGTTAGTAGTCACTCCCGCAAGAGGATAAAATTCATTGCAGTACCTAATAGCCTCAATATCGGCCGTATCCAAGATGTATAACATAGCTGTCTCTCCTTTTGGTTTTGAATTGTATATTTTCTTTTATCTATTATCTTCTCACATTCAACACATTGTCCGCCTGTTCGAATTTCAGATAGGTCTCCGTGTAGTCGTTTCCGGAGGGCTGATACTCTTTTCCGGTAAGAATCTGAGCACAAGCTTCCTCTACAGATGTAAACACTCCGGTTCCCACTCCCGCAAGGATCGCGGAACCCAAGCACGCCGTCTCCTTATTCTTAAGGGTTACCAGGCGCTTTCCGGTGATATCTGCCTTCATCTGACACCATACAGGGCTTTTTGCACCGCCGCCCATGATGCGGATCTCCTCAACCGGCACCGCAAGATAATCCAGATTGCTCTTTAACATACAGGCAACTGACTCCATGATAGCGCGGACAAAGTGCGCCGATGTATGCTCCGGTGTCAGACCGGTAAAGCTTCCGCGAGCGTCAGGGTTATATTTGGGCATGGTGGAGCCGCACAGGTAAGGTAGGAAAGTCAGACCGTCACTGCCCACCGGAATCTTATCCGCCATCGCACTCAATTCCTCGAAGGAATATTTATCGAGGAAAGTCTCTCTGAACCATTTCAGCGCAAGACCTGCTGTCGGGCTCCATGAGAGCAGACAGAACTTTCCGTCAAAGCTGTAATGGCAGGGAACGAAACTGTCCGGATCAAACTCAGGTGCCGCATCGGTAGGCAGATAGATTGCCATGGTAGTGCCAGTCATCACGCTGACGATTCCCTTGTGGATGACGCCGGCGCCAACAGCAGCCGCAACCTGATCCATCGCAGAGGTCACCACCTTGATTCCTTCATATTCGCCCACCAGCTTTGCACTATCTAACAGTGCAGGAAGCATAGATTCCTCCACACCGATCTCGTTAAGCATCTCTTTCCACCAGCTATCGTGATGGATATCAAAATAAATCGTTGAAGACTGCAGCGTCTTCTCCGTGACAAACTCCCCTGTCAGGCGGTACAGCAGGTAATCCTCTAACAAGAATATTTTTCTGGTCTTTGCCCATACCTCAGGTTCATTGCGCTTTACCCAGAGCAGTTTGCAGGCAGGCCAGGTAGCCGTCACTTCCGGCTGTCCCGTCACCTCATAAACCAATTTACGTCCGAAGCGCTTCTCCAAATCTTCCGCCTCTTTCGTCGCACGGTTATCCAGCCAGACAATCGCATCGCGAACCGGCGTTCCGTCCTCGTCCGTCAGAATCAGCGTCTCACACTGGGTATCAATTGCAAGGCAATGAACCTCCGCCTTCTCTCTGACCGCCTTTAACGCATTCTGAAGCAGTTCCCAGTACTTTTCCGGAACCAGCTCCACAATGTTTCCTCTGGTATTCAGCGTGTACTCCTCGCTGAAGGTTGCCAGCTCATTCAATTTCTCATCAAACAGTACTGCCTTGACCGAAGTCGTTCCAAAATCAATTCCCAAACAGTTCATCTGCTTCCTCCTTGTATATATTCGTATATAAAATCATCCGGACGCCAAAGTACACATTGACTCCGATAACTATCTAATTTGACATTTTCATTTCCCCATTACAACAAAGCAACAAATAACAGATACATCAGCGGAATGGTAATTACGGAAAGGACGCTTGATATCATAGTCATCGCTGCACCGGTCTTCACATCTCCGCCGTAGGCCGCAGGATATACGATGGTATTCAGCCCCAGCGGTGTAGCGAATGCAATCAACGCCAATGTGATGATCTCTTTGTTTACGCCAAACAGGTGAAGTACGGACACGAATACCGCCGGAATTAGGATCAGACGCATCAGCGAAGCCACGTATACCTTTTTATAACCCAGCAATTCTTTGATATCGTAACCGCCGATCACTACACCGGCAAGCACCATGGCAACCGGTCCCATACAGTCCGCACCTCCGGACATCACGCTGACTAAAAACTCCGGCACATACTGTTTTATCTCAAATAATCCGGCAACCAGTCCGATGAACAGTGCGATTATCGGTGGTGTAAATACGCGCTTCATCAGATCCTTCATCGACAATTTTCCGCTTTTTCCTTTAGGAATCAAGATCATCAGTCCCCAACTGCTGCAGACAAAAGTAACCACCAGCGTAAACATGCTGTAACGGAACAGCATCTCACTTCCCCAGATTCCAAGCACGATAAAATTGCCCATAAATCCGTAATTTCCAAAGGTCATGGCATACTTGTAAATATTCCGTTGATACTCTTCCTCCGGGTTATCCGTTTTCCTCACAAATAAGCGACAAAGCAGATAGGCAAGCCCTACCGCACATGCAATCAATACCGCACCATAAACAATCAATACTGAGTTTTCCTTCAAGGCACTTGTGGTACAGTTTGTCATCCAGTTATGTAGATTCAATGCCGGGACAAAGAAGTATGTCTCCAGCCTTGACATGGTAAGATATGCATTCTCCGGCAGTATCTTACTTTTTCTCAACACATAGCCGACAATAATATAAATGAACATCGTAAGCATCTGACTTAATGTTAACTGAAAAACTTCCATCGCTTTTTTCTCTCCTCCGCCACCGCTCTCACGGTCGTCTTCTGTCCTTACCTAGCTGCAATAATCAAATCGGAAAGTTCTGTTGCCGTTACACCACTAATATAATCTTTTACGGACACTTTGTCCAGTCTGTCCTTCAAGTTTTCTAATTGAAGGAAGCAATTTTCCAATGCTTGCTCGACTTCACGAATATCTTTTTCTCCGAAAAAATCCCCCTCAATCCGGATTTTCTCTATCCGCTTCGTTCCATTTACCAACACGGTCACCGTACCTCCGACAAATCTCGCCTTTGCCTTATGATCGTAAACTTCCCGCCGGCCGTAAATATAATCCTCTGAACGATTGCGCTCCGTGAGCGAATCAATCTCCTCATTGGCAGTCAACACTACTGCCTCTGCATTCATAAACGATGCGATCCCCTCAATAAACTCCTCCACCGTCATCTCAGGAAGCAAAGTTTTCAAATTTGTCACCCGGCTGCGTACCGAGGCGATTCCCTTGTTGCGAAGTTTCTCTGTATCGGGCTTAAGTGCCTTTGAAAGCACAGCAAGGTCGCTGTCAAAGAGTAATGTCCCATGGTGCAGTATTCGCTTGTCTGTAGCATGCTGAGCATTTCCGGAGAATTTAAGCCCATCTGCCAAAAGATCATTTCGACCAGAAAGTTCTGCCTTCACGCCCCAATGTTCAAGAGCCGCTACGATCGGTGCCGTAAAATGTGCAAAATCCAACACCGAAGCCCTCTCCCGCGACGTTATAAATGTATAATTTACATTTCCCTCATCGTGATAAACCGCACCTCCGCCGGTGATACGCCTGACCACATGAATCCCTTTAGCTTCTGTATAATCCAGATTCACCTCGGCATAGATATTTTGGTTTTTGCCGAGCACCACCGTTGGTTCATTCTGCCAAAGCATGAAAACATCCTCATCACTGTAACGGAGCAAATATTCCTCACAGGCAAGATTATAATAGGGATCTCTTGATCCGGTCAAATATAAAATCATACCGTATCCTCTTTTTATGCACTTTAGGGCTGCCACACAAGTGCGACAGCCCCATATAACACTATTACAGTCCCTTCTTTGCTCTCTCAACCTTCTCCAGATTGGTGAAGTTATGAGTGGGAACATGTCCCGGCAGAGGAAGGATCTTCTCGCTGATTGCATCGATAATCCAGTCAGCCTGAGGGAAGAAATATTTCTCCAGCTCGAACGCAGGAGTGATCCAGTTGCGGGAACCAACAACAACGGGCGGTCCATCCAAATAGTCGAATGCCATCTCGGTGATGTTGGAAGCCATATCACGCATTACAGAGTTACGCTCACAAGCGTCACCAACGATCACGATGCGTCCGGTCTTCTTAACAGACTCGATAACGGGACCGTAGTTGAAAGGAACGATGGAACGTGCGTCGATGATCTCTGCGGATACACCGTACTTCTCTTCCAGAATCTTTGCTGCTTCAAGTGCACGGTACAGCACTGCACCGATGGTCAGGATAGTTACATCCTTACCGGGGCGCTTCACATCGGGCTCACCCATGCCTACCTCATAGTAACCGGTGGGAACACCTTCCTTGTGGAACTGCTCGCCGGTGTCGTAAATTCTCTGAGACTCGAAGAATACTACGGGGTCGGTACCGTTCAGAGCCTCGTTCATGAGACCCTTTGCGTCGTAAGGAGTTGCAGGGAATACTACCTTCAGTCCGGGGATGTGAGCGGTCAGAGCCGTCCAATCCTGGCTGTGCTGTGCACCATACTTGGAGCCGACAGACACACGCAGAACGATAGGCATCTTCAGGATGCCGGCACTCATGGACTGCCACTTTGCCATCTGGTTGAAGATCTCGTCTCCTGCACATCCGATAAAGTCAGCGTACATCAACTCAACGATTGCACGTCCGCCGCACATTGCATAGCCCTCTGGGGAACCAACGATTGCCGCCTCGGAAATCGGGGAGTTGAACTGTCGATGATAGGGTATTGCCTCGGTCTGTCCACGGTTTACTGCATACGCACC
>JAFSBP010000471.1 GCA_017437205.1 Lachnospiraceae bacterium | reverse complement strand
GTCCGATTACATTTTGGTTTCTGTTCATTCGCATGAGCTGGCCGGAAAATCAAAGGAACAGCCGGCGATGTTTATGGAGGAATTTGCCCGCCACGCCATCGACATGGGAGCGGATGCGGTGATCGGACATGGGCCTCATTTGCTTCGTCCACTGGAGATATATAAGGGGAAGCCAATCTTCTATTCACTGGGTGATTTCATTCTGCAGAATGAAAATATACCGTTCATGCCGGAGGATTACTATGAATCTCAGGGACTTACCTCCGACGCAACCATGCATGATGTGTTTGCAAAGAGATCCCGCAATTTCACCATTGGTTTGCAGACAAAGCAGGTGATGTTTGAGACGGTGATCCCTCGCTGGGAGATCGTGGATGGAAAGATGACGAGTCTGGAACTGTTGGCGGTGGAGCTGGGCTTTGGTAAGGGCAGAGCACAGGGAGGCGTGCCCGCACCGGCGAAGGATAGCAGTATCCTTGAGCGGTTCGCGAAGATGTCGGAGGCTTACGGAACGAAGATGGAGATAAGCGGTAATATCGCAAGGATTATTTTGTAAGTATGGAATCGCCTGACAAAATGCAGAATGCTTCTCATATTGCGTGGGCGACAGGAGGAAATGCAGATGAGTATGATTGAGCGAAACAGGCAATTGATTACCACGGCGGTGGAGAAGCATCGAGAATTGATCTTTGATACGCTGGATTACATTTGGAGAAATCCGGAGACCGGATACAAGGAGTTTAAGACCTCCAAATACATGGAGGATGCATTCGAGAATCTTGGTTACGAGATCACCCGTGCCGAGGGCATCACCGGCTTTTACACGGTGCTGGACACCGGAAGGCCCGGCCCGGAGGTGTTGATTCTGGGCGAGTTGGATTCCATCATCTGTCCTGCCCATCCGGAGTCTGATCCGGTGACAGGAGCTGCGCATTCCTGCGGTCATCACGCCCAGTGTGCGGCATTGGTGGGTATCGCGGCGGCATTGAAAGAGCCCGGAATACTGGATGCACTGTCCGGACGGATTCGCCTCTGCGCAGTGCCTGCGGAGGAGCTTCTGGAGATTGAGTACAGAAGTGAGCTGAAAAAGCAGGGAAAGGTCAAATATTTCGGTGGAAAGAGCGAGTTTTTGCGGCGCGGGTATTTCGACGGTGTGGATCTGGCGTTCATGGTACATACCGGAACGAGTTTCAGCAGCCGGAAGGGCTCGGTGGGCTGTATTGCAAAGAACATCACGTACAAGGGAGTTGCCGCCCATGCAGGCAGTTCGCCTTGGAACGGCAGAAATGCATTGTATGCAGCTAACTGTGGTCTGAATGCGATCAATGCGATCCGCGAGACCTTCAAGGAGCCGGACATCATCCGCGTTCATCCGATCATCACTCATGGCGGTGATATGGTGAATGCGATTCCGGAGACGGTAAAGCTGGAGAGTTATATCCGCGGCAGCAGCTTTGAGGCGATTCTCGCTGCGAATAAAAAAGTGAATCAAGCCCTCTGTGGCGCGGCACTGTCCATCGGAACCAATATTGAGATCATAGACATTCCCGGATATGCTCCGCTAGTCAATGACGACAACATGGTTGCGGTGGCGAAGGATGCGACGGAGATGATCCTTGATATCCCGTTTACCTACAATCCGGTGATGGGCTCAGGAAGCACTGATATGGGAGACTTGTCCGGGCTGATGTCGGTGGTTCATCCTTACGCTGCGGGTGCGGTGGGAAGAGCCCACGGAAGCGATTATTATATTGCGGACAGAGAGGCGGCTACGGTGTCCTCCGCAAAGATGCAGGTGGCAATGCTTTATCTGCTGCTTGAAAACGGAGCAGAGCGGGCGAAGAGAATCTTAGCCGAGTTTAAGCCTCAATTCCCGACGAAGGAAGCATACTTTGCTTATGTGGATCAGATCAACGGAGAAGGCGATCGGATCACATATCGGGACGGTATGGCAGAGGTACGGCTGTAGGAAGAGGTTATAAATTAAGTGAAATGATATACTAGGAGGAATCAACATGAAACACATTGTTTTAGACCGTTTCCCTATGGGAAACAAGAGATTTATCTGGAAGCAGAAGGACTTTATCCTGTCCACATTTTCCGGTGTACCCATGTTTGACTACGGCGAGGGTGACCCGAAGGAGTACTGCGACAAGTACGTAAAGCACGTGAAGGAGGCAGGCTTCAACATGATGGAGCTGGGCTGGGTAAACCATGAGAATGCGTGGCTTGCGGTGGATGCCTGTGAAAAGTATGAGCTGGATGTGATTTTCCAGGATCTGACCATCATGGGCGGCATGCAGGGACGAATCAAGGGCCTGGTGGTGACTGAGGATACCATCAAAGATGTAGTTGAGCGTCTGAAGGATAAGAAGCACACCATCGGCTACTATGTGTGGGATGAGCCCCACCTTGAGGAGCATTTCACCGAGGCGCGCAGACAGATGGATATGTTGGAGAGGGAAGACCCCGATGCGCTTTTGTTCACGGTGGCTCTCCCCAACTATAATAACGCAGGTCCCGGACGTGTAGGCTACCGCTGGGAGAACGGACTCTTTGCACCCTACGTGGAGCGATTCATTGAGCGCATGGATCCGCCGGTATTGTCCTTCGACTATTACCCGATTGGAGACTACTTTAAAGCATGGGGCGATCACACCTTCAACCGCGAAAATCAGCTGGATGACACCTTTATGTGGCTGGATATGGCTCTCTACCGCAAACTGGGACAGAAATACAACCTGCCTTTCTGGTTCTACTATCAGGCATATCATCTCTATAAGGACACCACCTACTTCATCTTCCCGATGGTTCGCTGCTTCATGTACGGTGCGATCCTCTACGGCGCGAAGGGTCTGCAGGGCTATGCCGTAGGCGGCAAGAACAATCTGTTCTGTAAGCCGAACGGTGACAAGGATATTTTCTTTGAGGATCAGAAGAAGATCCACACAGAGATCAATGCTCTGGGCAATACACTGATGGCGTTGGATTCCAAGATGATTTATCACTCCGCGGAGCTGCTTCCCGGCTGTGAGTATATGGAGCCGCTGGTAAACAAGATCGACGAGAGCGAGATCTTCACCGGAGATCTTCCCCGCCGCACCTCTGTGGGTGAGCTGGAGGACGCTTACGGTAACCGCTATATGGTGATCTTGAACCGTGATTACGAGGCACCTCTGTCTGGCACTATCGCCATGAAGGACGAGTTCCGCGTGTACGAGGTGAGCAAGGAGGACGGAAAGCAGCGCGTGATCCACGAGAACACCACTGAGCTTCCCATCAATTTGGAGCCCGGCGATGCGGTGGTGTTGCGCGTGCAGAAGGCAAGCGAGGAAGCGTATACGGTGGAGTATAGATTAGTTCAATAATTATGACAGATGGAATCCCGGCAGTTAAAGGCTGCCGGGAGAAAGGAGTATTATGAGGAAATTAATTGTAGTATTGTTAAGTTGTGTTCTAGTGATGTTATCAATCGGGCATGTTGCAATGGCAGCAGAGACAGAAGTAATTGGTGGAGTATACTCGGCAGATAGCTATGATGGTTTTACCTTGTCATGGCAAAATAATGGGGAACGAGATCTTTTAATGTCGGCTACGGATGAGAAGGGTACGATTGCTTTTCAATATGATGACAACGGATATCGAACATCTAAAACAAATACTGAGGGAGAAGCGACAGTGTTTGCATATGATGATAACTGCAACCTGATATCTGTGCAATATGGAAATCATTTTCTGGAATACAGCTATAATGCAAAAGGTGAGTTAATAGAAGTTATTATTGATGGCATAAACTATACTTGTGTGTTAGATGCGGGGTCAGTCTATCAGCTGATTGATACGGCAGGAAATGTTGCGGTGCAATATAGTTATGAGAATAATTTTGTATCTGCAGTCTACGGAAGTACAGAGCAGGGAAAATTGGTGGATAGAACTACTGACGAGACGTTTGTAGGGAATTTGAATAAGGTTACCTACAATAGTTACTATTTCGATGAGGAAACAAGTTGGTACTACTGTGGCCGATACGTTGATTCGATGAATGGACGCTTTGTGGATGGAGTAGATATAACTGTGGAAGAAGTGTTGAGACGGATTGATAATTCAAGATTAGTCAATGCGTTGTATAGGAAGGGTTATCAAGCAGCCGCCCAATTAGTGCAGTCGGCTAATTTTGGATGCGCGATAGATGATGATTCAAGTAACTGGTATGTGAATTTGTCTGATGTAGAGCTTCTCGCTAGAGTGATTTACGGAGAAAATCCATATAATGATACTCCGGCAGATGAGCGAAAAGCAGTTGCATGGGTGTTGTGGAATCGAAAAATCAAGCCTGGTTATGGCGGAAATACACTTAGGGAGGTTGTTACAAATCCGGGACATTTTGAGCCGCTTGATGCGGGCTGTTCTTCTTATAAAGCACGGAATCCTGAGACAGCAACTAATGAATGGATGGAAGCTGTATCGTATGCATGTCTGATCTATTATGCAGAGGTTGATGGACATACAACAGCCGACTTAGTGGAAGCGATGCCTCGTCCGTATGGGATAACGGAAAATCACCTGTTTTTTAGCAATTATGATTCTTCGCTGGAGAAACTGAATAACGGAAAAACGCTTGTTTCGGCAGTGATCGCAGGTTATGGCAGTGTGGGAGATACGGCGTTAGATCTGGAACTGGCGTATGATGATTATGTATGGGACTTATATGAGGAGACAGGGGTGGAATTGGAAACAGGAACGAATTATGTGGGAAAGGTGAATATTTTCTACACGAATTATCCGGGATAAAGTGTTCGTTGAATCAAGGGGAAAAGTATGAGCGATAATCAAAAAAATCTCAAACAGCCACTCAAGCACTGGGGAATCTGGCTTTTCATCCTAATTGCACTCAATCTCTGTGTGATTTTCTGGGTGGTGGCTGATGGGCTGGGAGGTCTGTTTGATCGGTCTAAGATAGAAGAGACACAGGAGGGTTCAGAGGACGAGACAAATACATCGACAGAATCTGAGTTTGTCAGATATCCGGAGGGTGCCATCAAAATTGATAGTTATGAACAGAAAATGACCTATTTTCGCAACTGGTGTCTGTATTTCCTTTTCATTCCGGAGCAACTGGGAGATCAATGCACTGTAAGTGTAAAATTGCCGGAATTGAATGGAGAAAACGGAGGGTGGCTGGAATATTTGGGAAGTGTGGGTAAGAAAGACTGGCTGCCTGCGTTTTACTTCGGGAAAGGGGATGAACTCTATTACTCGGACTATCAGATGCTTACATGGGAAGAAGAAGTGTTGTTTAAGGATCAAAAGACGTTATATTTGGACAATGTGCGTTCTAATTCCGGATCATTTTCTATACGGAAAACCGATGAGATAACCGATGAATTTGAAAACAATTATCTGATAATATCGGGAGATTTGAAGCAGGAGATTTACGAACCAAATACGATTGCGCTGAAATACTGGAAGTGGGGCGGATTGATGGAAGTGGTCGGTTTTTGGCATATGGAACAGACTGGACAATGTTTTGGCACGCTTAGAGGCGATGTTTATGTGACAGACTACTCTGACAAGGAGTGTTGGATATGTATCGATGGCCTTGATCCGGTCAAATTTAGAGTGCCCTCAACGAACCTTACACTTCGCTTGACGGAACTCCCTGCGATGATAGAAAATGCAGAATTTGACAGTGCAGAAAAAGAAAAGGTAAAGGCATGTCTGTCTTTTAATCTGAAAGTGGAGTCACTCAATGATATTGAAACGGAAGAATCTCCTGCGACAGAAGACGAGACCAAGTCCGTAGAATTCATCGAATGGAATCCCGTTATCCGGTATCCGGAAGGCTCAATCATGATTGACAGCGATGAACAGAAGATGATGTACTTTCGCAACTGGTATCTGTCCTATCTCAATGTTCCGGGAAGGTTGGGCGATTCCTGTTACATAAGCGTGAAAATTCCGCAACTGGAAGGGAAATATGGCAAGCGATCGACTTCGGTTTACCTGTATTATCAGAAGGAGGATAAGTATTATCATTCTACTGAAGAATTAATATGGGACGAGGGCGTTTCCCTTGATCTGGAGCGCAGAACGGTTTATCTGCATGATGTGAAGCATAGCCCGACACCGTATAATTTTAAACAGATTGATTTGATACCGGAAAATAATGACGGGCAGACAACAGATTATCTGCAAATCTCCGGAAACTTGAGTCAGGAAATTTATCCGGCAGGTCAGAATATGTTTGGAAGCAATGAGCTTTGGGCAAACATTCTGGAGGCGGTTGGTTTTTGGCATGGGAAGCAGACGGGCGAGCTTTTTGGCGATATTAAGGGCGAAGTCTATGTCATGAATGCCGAGTCGAGAGAGTGCTGGATCTGTTTGGAGGGAATGAAACCGATTAAGGTTCTGCATACAAATACCTCGTGGTATCGGATGAAGGAGGCGTATGCCCCCATTGAAGGTGTGGAATTTACAAATGAGGAGAAGTCCGGCGCACTGGCACGGCTGTCTTTTGATCTGAAGGTGGAGTCACTGAAAGAAAAGTAAGTTGGTCGAAAAGTAAACAGCAGGAGGAGTGAAGACAATGATTGATAAAAATAAACACTTAATCGTAGTCAGCGTTGACGCGCTGGTGTTTGAGGACCTGGAATATGCAAAGGAGCTGCCCATGTTTGGACGTCTCCTTCGCGAAGGAGCGCTGATCGAGCGGGTGAGAACGATTTATCCGTCCCTTACCCACCCTGTTCACGCCACCATGCTCACCGGTGCGCCTGCCGGAATCACGGGAATCGACAGCAATGAGCGGTTTGAGCCGGGAAACCATTATGCCACTTGGTATAATTTATTAGATGAGATTCAATGTGACACTATCCTTCACGCAGCGAAGCGCGCAGGACTAACCACGGCAGTCTGCACATGGCCGGTGACCGCAAAGGGTAGTGATGTGATTGATTATCTGGTGCCGGATCTTATGGATGACTATTTAGTGGGTCGCGAGGACGACTTGATCGGTTTGTTCAGGGACTACGGTGCGCGTGAGGAGATCATTGATATTGTCGAGGGCGCATTAAAGAGATGCGACATGAAGCTGGGGCATCCGGCATTTGAGGAGTTTCAGGCTTACTGCTGTGCTAAGCTGATTCGCCGTTATCAGCCGAATCTTTTGTTTACACACCTCTGTTACGTGGACTCCATGCGCCACCGCACCGGTGTATTCAGCGATCAGGTAAAAATAGCAGTGCGCGAGACAGATCGTTGGCTGAGTGAAATTTGGCAGGCGGTGGTCGATGCGGGAATCGAGGACTCTACCGACTTTGTGGTGCTTAGCGATCACGGCCAGATGGGAATCTGTCGCCGCATTTGCCCTAATGTCTTTCTGGCAGATCGCGGCTATATCCGCACCGACGAAAATGGCGAGCTGGTGTCCTGGGATGCCTATGTGAAAACCTGTGCACTGTCAGCGCAGGTGTATCTGTCGCGTCCCGATGACAAGAAGCTCTACGATGAAATTTATACCCTGCTCAGTGAAATGGCGGAGGAAAAATTGTACGGCTTTGAGCGTGTATTCACTGTAGACGAGGTGAAGGAGCGATATGGATTGTCCGGCGGATTTTCCTTTGTGCTGGAGAATGACGGCTTCACCAGCTTTTCCGATGAGTGGGTTAGACCCGTGGTGAGGGAATTAAATATCACTGATTATCGGTACGGAAAGGCGACTCACGGGCACATGCCGGAGAAGGGACCTCAGCCGCCGTTTATGGGCATGGGACCGTCCTTCAAAAAGGGCGTTGTGCTTCCGGAGGGAAGCATATTGAATCACGCACCTACCTTTGCGAAGATCCTTGGGTTGGAGTTAAGGGATGCGGTAGGTAAGGCTGTGGAGGAAATGTTAGGGATATAAAAATACCCATCGCATCGGCAATACCTGCAAACGCAGTTTGTGCTTTGCGGATAGCGGTAGAGATGATCCCCATGAGGGGAGAACTTCTGGACGAATACTGCATGGAGTACAATGACGTGCTGACGGAAAAGATGCTTGGTGAGTACCGGTTCAAGCAGGAGAAGTATATCACCGTGATGGTGAGAAAGAAGAATGTGGAGGAGGCGCGAGGGTACTTCCGGCGGGTGGGAGCGGAGCTGGGATCACGGTTTGCTGCGCTCGGTTCCGTCTGTGATGTACTGGAGCTTCATGGGGGAAGACCGGAGTGGAAGGAAGTGTTAGCGGTCTATGCAGTTAAAACCAACAATGATCCCAACGATTCCGACGAGCTGATCACCATGACAAGCAAGAAAGAGAAGTTGCTGCGGGATGTGTTCTGGGATATGGTCAATGTC
>JAFSBP010000470.1 GCA_017437205.1 Lachnospiraceae bacterium | reverse complement strand
GCAGCTGTCGAAGGTAGCGCCGCCCCAGCACTCCAGAGAATAGTAACCGATGGAGTCCAGAATTTCGCAGGCGGGGAGCATATCCTCAATGGTCATACGGGTGGCAGCCTGGGACTGATGAGCGTCACGCAGGATAGTATCCGTAATCATCACTTTCTTTGCCATAATTCTCTCCTATTTTCAAGAATTCTATTAACAATAGTTTCATTATGTAGCTAGACTCAATGTTTCATTCACCCGATCAGCCGAACAATGCCATCAATACACCTGCCGCAATCGCAGAACCGATTACACCTGCCACATTCGGACCCATCGCATGCATCAACAGGAAGTTTCGAGGATTTGCCTTTTGACCCTCAACCTGAGAAACACGCGCTGCCATTGGCACTGCGGAAACTCCTGCAGAACCGATGAGAGGATTGATCTTTTCCTTCAGGAATAGGTTCATGAACTTCGCAAGAAGCAGACCTCCTGCGGTACCGCAGCCGAATGCCACTACACCCAGCACGATGATCCCTGCCGTACTCCAGGAAAGGAATGTATTTGCGGTCGCTGTTGCGCCGACAGACACCCCAAGGAAAATCGTAACAATGTTACACAACTCGTTCTGAACGGTCTTAGAAAGACGCTCGGTACGTCCGCTCTCGCGGAACAGATTTCCAAGCATCAGGCAACCAACCAACGGAGCTGCGGAGGGAACCAACAGAGCTACAAAGATGGTAACCACAAAGGGGAAGATGATCTTCTCTTTCTTGGATACGGGACGGAGCTCCTTCATCACAATCTCGCGCTCCTTCTTCGTTGTCAGAAGGCGCATGATCGGAGGCTGGATCACGGGCACAAGTGCCATGTAGGAATATGCTGCCACTGCGATCGGTCCTAACAGATGAGGCGCCAGCCGGGTGGTAACAAAGATCGCCGTAGGACCGTCTGCACCACCGATAATGCCGATGGAACCTGCTTCCGCGGGGGTAAAGCCTAAGAAAGAAACTGCACAGATATAGGTGAGGAAGATACCCACCTGAGCTGCCGCACCAAGGAGAAGGCTCTTCGGATTTGCGAGAAGCGGACCGAAGTCAGTCATAGCTCCTACACCGAAAAAGATCAGGCAGGGATAAATTCCCAGCTTAACGCCGAGATACAGAATGTCAATCAGACCTACGCTGATGGTCTGTCCGACTGTAACGGTAGCAAGCACTGCGTCAGATACGCCTGCCGCTGCCATCTCGTTCAAAAACTCCTGCGTTACCGGTGCCCCACCGAACATATCCCAGTGAATATGACCGCCTGCGAACAGAATCTCATGATACATTCCTGCACCGGGAAGGTTCGTCAGCAACATACCGAATGCGATCGGCAACAAAAGAAGCGGCTCAAATCCCTTGTGGATAGCCAAATATGCAAGCACACAGGCAATTGCGATCATCACAAGAACCTTCCAGTCCGCAGTTATCATCGCAAATCCCGTCTGCTCTAAAAAGTTTACAATGTACTCCATGTCAAATCAAAACCTCCGGCTTACGCAAGTACGCAGAGCAGTGCGCCGGACTCTACAGAAGCACCCTTGGTTACGCTTACTGCGCTAACAGTACCGTCACAGGGAGCCATGATCTCGTTCTCCATCTTCAT
>JAFSBP010000469.1 GCA_017437205.1 Lachnospiraceae bacterium | reverse complement strand
TATTAAAGAACAGGGAAGTACAGCGAACGCTGCTTCTTCAGATAATTGTTACTGTGGTGGTCTGTGTGGCAGCGTTCTTGGTTGATCGGCGTGCAGGCATTGCTGCGGCAATCATGGCAGTGCTGCTTATACTGATTTCCTATGGCAGTACATACCTTCGATACCGTAAGATCAGCAAATTGGCCAGCGCAGTAAACGATCTTCTTCACGGTGATAACACCATATCGCTGGAAGAATATTCAGAGGGGGAGCTTGGCATTCTCCACAGCGAGATCTATAAGATGACCATTCGCCTTCGGGAGCAGCAACATAAGCTGATCAACGATAAGGTGTATCTGGCAGATTCTATCGCCGATATCTCACATCAGATCCGGACGCCACTCACTTCCATCAATTTGCTGGTTCAGCTTCTCTCGGATCCAAATCTGAAAGAAGAACGCAGGCAACAGATCGCGCATGATCTGTATAGCCTTTTGTCGCGGATCGATTGGCTGATAACCACATTGCTGAAAATATCCAAACTGGATGCAGGCACTGTTCAGTTCAAGCAGGAGCGTATCAGCCTTGACGCATTGATCCGCAAGGCTTGTTCAACACTGCTTGTTCCCATAGAACTAAAGGGTCAGGAGTTGATCATTGATTCTGAGGGGGAATTCTGTGGTGATGTAGCATGGACATGCGAAGCGATCGGCAATATCGTAAAGAATTGCATGGAGCATACGCCTGAGTCCGGACAGATCCAGATCCACGCCCGGGACAATGTGTTGTATTCAGAAATCGTGATCATGGATAACGGAAGCGGAATCGCGCAAGAGGATATGCCTCATATTTTTGAGCGATTCTATAAGGGAAAAAACTCGGATGACAAGAGCTTCGGCGTGGGCCTGGCACTGGCCAGGATGATCATCACCAGTCAGAACGGAACCGTGAAGGCTGAAAACCGGCATCCAAAGGGTGCGACATTCTCCATCCGCTTTTACAAGGGAACCGTCTGATCAGACGGCTCCCTTTTTTAAGTGACAGATTTGTCACTTCAAAGTCATTTTGGTGTCATTGTGCCCGGATAGAATTCGAGCATACACACCAGAAAGGAGTAAACATACTTATGGAAATTTTAAGAGTTGAGAATCTTTGCAAGATCTACGGAAAAGGGGAGAATGAGGTCCGTGCGCTGGATGGCGTCTCTTTCTCTGTAGAGAAAGGTGAATTTGTCGCTATCATCGGTCCATCCGGTTCCGGAAAGTCTACGCTGCTGCACATTCTAGGCGGTGTGGATAGGCCTACAAGCGGCAAAGTGTATATGGACGGTACGGATGTCTATGCCCAGAATGAAGAGCAGCTGGCTATCTTCCGGAGGCGCCAGGTGGGACTGATCTATCAGTTCTACAATCTGATCCCTGTTCTGAATGTCACAGAGAACATCACACTGCCTGTCCTGATGGATGGTCAGAAGGTTAATCAGAAACGTCTGGACGAACTTATGACCACACTGAAGCTCACCGGCCGGGAAAACCACCTGCCTAACCAGCTATCCGGCGGCCAGCAGCAGAGAGTATCCATCGGACGTGCGCTGATGAATGCCCCGGCGGTTGTGCTGGCTGACGAGCCGACAGGAAACCTTGATTCCAAAAACTCTCAGGAGATCGTGGATCTGCTCAAGGTCTCCAACGAAAAATACGGCCAGACAATTATCATCATCACCCATGACGAGAATATCGCGCTGCAGGCAGACCGGATCCTTGCAATCGAGGATGGAAAAATCACCCGGGATGAGGTGATCCGCAGATGAATATCTTCAATAAAGTAACACTGCAGTCATTAAAGAAGAACAAGACCAGAACCATCGTTACGATTGTTGGCATTATTCTTTCTGCTGCAATGATCTGTGCGGTGACCACATTTGCCAGCAGTATGCAGAATTATGCACTGCGAGCTGCAATTTGGAGTGACGGTTCCTGGCATGGCAGCGAAAAGAACACTGATTATGCAACCTTTGAGAAAGTAAGCTCCAGCGCTAAAATCAAGGATGCGATCTATTTGCAACAGATCGGCCACGCTTATGCCGAAGGCTGCAAGAATGAGTTTAAACCATATATCTATGTGGTGGGTGCATCTGAAGGCGCGGAAGATATTCTTTCCATTCACATTACTTCCGGACGGTA
>JAFSBP010000468.1 GCA_017437205.1 Lachnospiraceae bacterium | reverse complement strand
TGACCCTCTCTGTAGTAGAACTGGTCGATGTAACCCTTATCCTGAACAAACGGTCCGCTCATGGAAGATCTGAAGTAGTTGCTCATTGCCTGGGACATATTCAGACCGTTGGGGTTGTTCTTGATGAGGTCGGTGTAAACATACTCACCGTCTTTTACTTCATAGGTTTCGCCTTCCACACCAAAGTTATACAGAAGATGTCCCTCTTCGCCGTACGCGTAATCCAGCCACTGTACTACCAGCTCAGGATTCTTACAGGAAGTGGAGATTGCCACGGAACCAAGTCCTACATAAGGCAGGTCAACCGGGAAGTAGGATACAGGCTCATTCTCGGAGAGTGCGGTGTAAGGCATTCCAACCATACCAAACTCCTGTCCCTCCATGGAATCAAGCCAGCCGCCCAGACCGCCGCCACCGGTGTTTACGGTAACGCCTGTCTTACCGGTCAAAACATTGGAATTCAATACATCTGCAGTAACCGCGCCGTAGTTGGGATCTATCAGCCCCTCTGCGTACCAGCGTCTCACGGTTTCCAGTGCAGTCTTATAATTGTCCGTCAGAGGTCCGTATACAACCTTTCCGTCCTCCAGATAGAAGCCGTTGACGGTGCTAAACAAGCCCAATATATTCGCTTTGCAACTTCTTGCGGAAAAAGGGAACTCTGCGCCCTTCTGATCTCTGAAGGCGATCAGAACCTTCTCCAAATCAGCAATGGTCTCAGGCATTTCCAGATTAAGTTCTTTCAGCCAGTCCTGTCTGATCAGGAATCCCTTGGAAATCTGCAGTCTCGCGTCACCTCTGATGAAAGGGAAGCAGTAGATGGTACCGTCATCGGTCTTGATCTGTTTAGCGATGTCCGGATTCTCTTCCAGATACTTCTTAAAGTTAGGTGCGTACTGATCGATCAGCTCGTTCAGTCTGATGATAGCGCCATCCTCGATGCTAAGCTCAGCACCCAATGCCTTCCAGTCAGCCTCAATCATATCGGGAAGGTTCTTCTCGGTGAGCAGAAGCTGAATTGCATTGGTGGTTCCTGCCGCGGGATGAATGTACTCTACCTCTACACCGGTTCTCTCTGCCAGTGTTTTCGCAAAATCGGTGTTACCGAAATTATCGGTATACGCCGTAATGGTAGAGCTGAGAGAAGACCAGTAGGTCAGTTTAACATCGGTATCCAGCGGATACACACTCGTTTCAGGTGCATCGGTAGGTGCGTCAGTTCCGGGAGCCTCGGTTCCGGGAGCTTCGGTTCCTTTGTCGGTAGGTGCTGCGGTAGTTTCTTTGTTGCTGTTACCACAGCCTGCCAGACATGAAAGCAGCATCACTGCAGCGCACATTAACGCTAAAAACTTCTTCATTTTGTTTTCCTCCTGTTTTGTGACTTTTTGTTTGGTATCTCCTTACACCAAATCAATTTGTAGTTCAATTCTACCAATAAAATTCTTATATTTCTATAGACAAAACCGAAACTGCACTGGACAAATCCATAAATTCACGGGTCCATTTTCCCAAAACTGCACTGATCTTCAATCAAGGGTAATGACAAACAAGAACAATTTTGTTATAATAAAACCCTATTGTCATATTCGTGGACAATTCCTCATATACATATAAAATGCCCACCAAAGGAGGTTTCCCATGCATCGAACCGTATCCATAAAAAAAAGACTGCTTAGCATTATTCTGATCATCGTCCTGACCGCCATGAGTGGCTGTAATTTCTCCGGAGGGGACGATAAATCCACAGCTTCCTCTTCTCCGTTCCAGACTACCACACCCGGCACAGAGCATTCCACCGAAGCCCAGACGAACCTGTCTGATCCGACCGGGGATGCTGCTGAAGCAGAGCAGGAGCGTTTTTCTGCATTTACCGATGACCTCTTCATCGAAACAATCCTCAGCAACACCATCAATCTCCACTACTCACTGGCCGAGCCGGAGAATTTCGGCATCACCGAATATCCCATCACCTTTGGGGATAACGAGTTGTGGGACGAACAGATGCTTCTTGACGAACTCACTGAGCTGACCACGGAACTTCGCACTTATGATTATTCCCTGTTGAACAATGATCAGCAGATGATGTACGATATTCTGAATCATTATATTGAAACCGAAACTGTCGGGATCCCTCTTTACCTCTATTCCGAGCCGCTGGGGATTTTCACCGGTGCCGCGACGCAGATCCCCATTACCCTGGCAGAGTATTCCTTCTACCGGGAGCAGGATGTTAAAGATTATCTGGAACTGCTGCCTCAGTTGAAATCTTACTTTGAGCTTCTGATTTCTATGGAAGAACGTCGC
>JAFSBP010000467.1 GCA_017437205.1 Lachnospiraceae bacterium | reverse complement strand
GCAATGACCAGAATAAACACTATCGTCTGCAGATATTCCAGCTGCAGCGGCTTCAGAATCAGATCATACAACAGATTCGCCACCGCGGAAGCAATGGTGATTACGAAGCAGACCGCACCGCCCATGCCTGCCGCCGTCTTTGTGTTCGTAGACACACCGATAAAGGAACAAAGACCAAGGAACTGGCTGAGGACTACATTGTTTAACAGTGCCGCCGATACGGCGATTAGCAATAATTCTTTTATCATGCCTTTTCCTCCTTTGTCTCACCAAAATTTGCACATCCGCCGCAATGCAAACAGTCATGATTGCAGCCCGCCTTTGTCTTACTGAGCTTATTCGTCGCACCTTTCAGTCCCAGTTTATTCTGGAGTGCCGCCAGACACGCCACCACGAGGAATGCTCCCGGCGCCTGCACCAGGATGGCAATGGGCTCGAAACTGGCATTTTCGCGAAGAATATTGATTCCAAACATAGTTCCTGCACCTAAAAGCTCACGGAACAGACCCAACAGTCCAAGAGCTACCGTAAAACCGAGCCCCATGCCGATTCCGTCGCACATGGAAAGGAAAACTCCGTTCTTCGACGCGTAAGACTCCGCACGTCCCAAGATAATACAGTTAACCACGATCAGCGGTATGTACACACCAAGCGACTCGTATAAGCTGTACACATAAGCCTTCAACAAAAACTCCACAATCGTCACAAACGACGCCACGATCACGATGTATGCAGGCATGCGCACTCCATCAGGGATCACTTTTCTGAGCGCAGAGATCATCATATTCGAGAGAATAAGCACTACCGCGGTAGAAAGCCCCATACCGATTCCGTCAATCGCACTCTTCGTCACCGCCAGTGTGGGACACATACCCAGCATCAGAACGAGAACCGGATTATCCGTGACGATACCCTTATATATCTGCTTCAATCCTTCCTTCATCCGGCTCACTCTCCTTTCGCACAATATTTTGCAAACGCAATTCCGGCATTCGCCGCATTCACCACCGCCTCAGAGGTGATAGTCGCTCCGCTGATCACATCCACATTATCATCCAGAGAAAACTTATCCGTCTGCTTCAATTCAAACTGGCTCTTAAACTCCGGCTCGTCCGCCAAGGCTCCCATCTTTGCTGTCTCTGTGCTGGTCAGAATATCAATTCCCTTCGTCATTCCGTCAACACTCCAGCCGTATGCCATGGTCATCGGTCCCTGGGAACCGGCAAAAGAAAGGTTCATTACATATCCCAGTGCCGCGCCCGATGCATCCTGCGCCTCAAGGCACTCGGTTACGGTCACGCCGGTGATTCCGGCCGCCTTTAATATCGCTTCGGAGTCGGCAACATTCGCCTCAATCTTCTCACTGCTCACAAACTTTTCCGCCTCCGGAAACACGCTCTGATAAGCCGCCTTCTTCTGCTCGTTCTCTCGCTCCTCGATGGGACCCTTCGTGATCTGATAGGCAAGTCCCAACAGCAGTCCGGAAACCAGCGTGATCACAAACAACACAATCGCTTCTTTTATGATTCTACGAATCTCCATCACGCTTCCTCCTTCTCCGGCAGTGCTTTCGGTGCAAAATACTTATCAATCAATGGAACCAACAGATTACAGAAGATCACTGCATAGGACACACTCTCCGTCTTCGTTCCTACAATACGGTAGATTCCTGTGATTGCTCCCAACAATACACCGTAAACCACCTTTCCCCAAGGACCGACCGGACTGGTCACACGGTCCGTAGCGAAGAAAAAGGCCGCAAAAATGACACCGCCGCCAAAAATATGCGCCAGAACATAGTTCATCGACAGATTATCACCGCTAAACAATACAATCACCGCTGTGAACACCGTCAGAAAAATCACCGGGGTGATAACGGAAATTTTACGTGCTGCCAAAAGGAACAACGCTCCGATAATCAATGCAAGCACTGATGCTTCACCGATACAGCCCGCCTGCTCATTAAATATAATCATCTGCTGAAGGTCCGGCGTTCCTCCGTTTCGGATAATGGTAAGAGGTGTCGCCGTAGACATACCGTCAATCGTATAATCTGTCATCGCCCCATGGAAGCTGATGAGCAGAAAACATCTGGACACCAGTGCCGGGTTAATTATATGAAATCCGTAGCCGCCAAACAGCTGAACCACCACGATCGTCGCGAACATGCCGCCGAGGATCGGTATGTATAAGGGAACCTCACTGGGCAGACAAAGTCCCAGCAATAATCCGGTCAAAAGCGATGTTCCATCCATCACCGTCACCGGCAATTTCATCAGCTTCTGATATATATGTTCTGATGCCACACAGGACACCACTGAAGCCAGCAAAACCTTAAACGCATTAAATCCAAATGCGTAGCAGCCTGCTGCGATCACCGGAATCAGGGCAATACAGTAATTCGCTGTGATTGCTCTAAGTTCCTCCTCCGTCTTATAGCGGGATTCCACCGCCGAACCAAAAAACGCTCTCAATTTCAGCACCTCTTTCTTGGGTAAAAATCATTCTATTTTGTATTGTAACATTTCACAAAGAATATTGCAAGAATTGTCGTTTTTTTGACACTATAAACATTTTTTTAACACACCTGTTAGGATTTTATCAAAAAAATGCGGTACTGTTCACCTTTTTATGAACAATACCGCATCAATCTGCCATTTTTTATTTGTTTTTGCGTCTTTATCTCGCATTACTTGCAGCAATCTTCACCTTGCTCCAAAGATTACTGATCACTTTTCTCGTCTCTGCATTGTAAACAAAGACCTCATCCAGATCATAACCGGTTCTCGGCAGGTACGCATTGAGTCCGGCGAAATCGCCATCCTCCGCGGACAAGTCCTCCATCACCGCTCCAACAGGGGAAGTGTATCCCACATAGGCCGAGTTTGCATAAGCCATCTCATAGGAACATACAAAATTGATGAACTCATGGGCCAAATCCACATTTTCCGCATTGTTCGGAATTACCATAGAATCAAACCACAGGTTTGTTCCCTCATTCGGCATATAAAAGCCCATATTTTCATTCTCACTCATGATATATGTCGCGTCTCCGGAATAGCAAAGTCCCAGCGCTTTTCTGCCCTGTGCCATATTATCAATAATCTCGTCGGTTACAATCTCCGGCTCCATGGTAGTCACACACTGAATCAGCCAGTCAAAGGCCGCATTTAATTCTGCCTCGTCCTCTGTGTTCATCGAATATCCCAGTGCCTTCAACGCCATCATAAAGGAGTCTCGCTCCGAATCGTAGAGGTAGATGTCCCCTTTATACTTTTTATTGAGGAAAATATCATACCCGTCTGCCTCCAGATCTGCCATGTCCACTTTTGTCTTATCATACACGATACCGACAGTTCCCCAGAAATAGGGTACCGAATATTCATTTGTCTGATCATAAGGCTGGTACTTTACCTCTTCCAGCAGCTCTTCCAGACAGGTCAGCTTCGCGGTGTCCAGCTTCTGAAGGAGATTTTCCTCCATCAACCGCTGAATCATATAATCACTGGGAATCAAGAGGTCATAAGACTCTCCGTTCGCCACCTTGATATACATCTGCTCGTTGGAATCAAAGTTCTCCATCACGACCACCGCACCGGTCAGTTCCTCAAACGCAGGTACAATCTCCTCGCCGATATACTCACCGGGCATATACACATAAAGCGTCTGTCCCGAATAAGGAAGATTCGACTCTCCGCCCTTTCTTCCCACAGTGATTCCCACAACCAGCGCGAGACACACCACTGCCGCGATCGGCAGAAAATAGTTTTTCTTTCCAATCTCCGCCTTCGCTTTTCTCTTCTCTAAAACCATCGGCATCAGATTGATGATGAGCAGCGCAACCATGATAATCACGACCACCAGAGTAGATACCGCATTAATACTGGGATTGATTCGCTTGCTCATGGTATACACGATGATACTTAAGTTCTTTACACCGCCTCCGGTGACGAAGTAGGAAATAATAAAATCATCCACGGACATGGTAAACGCAATCAATGCTCCCGACAAAATTCCGGGGGTAATCTGCGGTACAATGACCTTTGTGATCGCGGTAAACGGTGTGGCTCCCAGATCCATCGCCGCATCCGCCAGGTTCGGATCCAAAGAACGGATCTTCGGCATCACGGACAGAATAACATAGGGAATACAGAAGGCAACATGTGCCAGCAACATGGTCACATAACCCTTCTCCACCTTAAAGGTGATAAAAAACAACATAAATCCGATAGCCGTCACAATATCCGGATTCATCAGCGGCAGATTGTTCACCTGCTTCATCACATCGCGGACAACCTTCCGGGATTTGCTGAGACCGATGGCTGCCACCGTACCTGCCACCGTGGAGATGGCGGTAGCTAACAGTGCAATACTGAACGTGGTGGACAATGCCTCCATCATATCTCTGGATTCCAGCATAT
>JAFSBP010000466.1 GCA_017437205.1 Lachnospiraceae bacterium | reverse complement strand
CACCGTATGTTCTTTTCCTTTATCCACTAACTCAAGCACTGTATAACCATTGTCCTCGTTTCGGTATACAATGTGCTCAACATATCCGGAAAGTACACTCATGTGTTACCTCTCAATCACCAAGGGCTGCCACACCACCGTGCAGCAGCCCCGAATCTTATCTATTCTTTCCCAAATATTCGATGAACTTTCCGGTTCCGATCGCCACTGCAGTCGTCGGTTCCTCTGCGATCACCGTGTTAATGTGAGTACGTTCCTCGATCAGCTCATCAAGACCGCGAAGCAGACTGCCACCACCGGTCAGCACGATACCTCTCTCGAAGATATCCGCTGCCAACTCCGGGGGAGTGCGCTCCAGCACACTGTGTACAGCCTCAACAATCTGAGCTGCACAGTCATTCAGTGCTTCCAACATCTCGTCAGAAGTAATCGTCAAGGTGATGGGAAGACCGGTGACCAAGTTTCTTCCGCGCACATCCATGGTCTGAATTTCAGGCTGTTTGTACGCACAGCCAATCTGAATCTTAATCTCCTCTGCAGTTCTCTCACCGATCAGAATGTTATGCTTCTTTCTCATGTAGCGAACAATCGCCTCGTCAAAGTCATCACCTGCAGTCTTCACAGATGCGCTGACAACAGTTCCGCCCAGGGAGATTACCGCGATATCCGAGGTACCTCCACCGATATCAACGATCATATTTCCACACGCCTTTGAAATATCAATACCGGAACCGATCGCAGCCGCAACAGGCTCCTCTATGATCACTACTTCACGCGCTCCTGCTGCGTAGGTCGCATCCTCAACCGCCTTCTTCTCTACTTCGGTTGCACCGCTGGGGATACATACACTGATGCGGGGCTTAAACAGCGTCTTTCCACCCAATGCTTTATTGATGAAATATTTCATCATCTTCTCCGTCACGGAATAATCAGAGATCACACCCTGACGCAAAGGACGAACCGCTACAATATTTCCGGGAGTACGACCGATCATCACGCGCGCATCTTCACCGATCGCCTTAATCTCATTCGTGTCGCGGTCAAACGCAACTACGGACGGCTCCTTCAAGACAACTCCCTTTCCCTTTATATAAACCAGAATACTGGCAGTACCCAAATCAATGCCGATGTCGGCTGACAATCTCATTTGCTTTTCCTCCTGTTCTTCTATAGTCTAACCCAATGTATTCATTATATGCCCAAATGCCCTGCTTGTGAAGTCTTTTTTCGCAAATTTTCAAATTTTTTCTTTTCAACTTGATACTTATAATCGGAGCAAATGTCCAAATTTGGTCGTTTGTTTCCACTTTTATGCTTGTTTTGGTCCCAAACCGACCCAAACCCACCACTTTTTTACAAATTTCTTACAAAAATTGTTATTTTGTTCATACTTTGTTCATATTTGCCTATTATCATGAAAATGCATCACGCAAGTGATTGTTTTAGCTTTTTCACACTCATGCTACGGCAGTCCCCCCAGGCTGCCGTAGTCCCCCCCCCAAAAAAAAGACATTTGGCCGATACCTTCGCAGGTATCGTTTTTTTGTGTTGCGAGAACTGATTCCCACAACACAAAGCCGATACTCATCTGTTCACTTTCACACAACAGCTACTTCTTCTCAAGTCCAAGATATTCCGCAATCCCCAGCGCATCCGCAACGCCCAGACGCTGTAACGCCTCCTCCGAATCGAAAAACTTTTTATCTACATTGCTGTCCAAGTAACAGTGTTCGATAATGATTCCGGGAATTCCACGGTTTGCACAGTGGCGGTTGATCGCATAGCCATCCAACGGCCTTCCGGCCTCATCGTAATGATCCGTACTGTAGTCCACAAGAATTCCCTTATTACGGATACCCAACGCAGACAACTGCCTCAATACACTGTTGGCGAGAGCAGTGCACTGCTCTTTCACATTCGAGCGGTGGGAAGAAATCACCAGACACCCATTCATATTATGACTGTTCGACGCATTAAAATGAAAACTCACCAGCAGCGATGCGCCTTTATCCTGCGCAAACCGAGCCCGCTGCTCCAAATCCTTATTCACCTCATACAACAGATGACGATCATCCTCTCTCGTCATATAGATTTTGATTCCTTTATAATTTTCCTCCAAATACTGTCTGCAGTACCATGCCACTTTCAGGTTGACATCCTTTTCCATATACCCAAAATAGCACGCGCCGGGAAATCTTCCGCCATGACCGGGATCGAGAACAATCACCACATCCGGCTTCGGCACATGAACCGTGCAGATCACACTTTTCCTGCCTGCAGTTGCGGTGATTACCGTGGTCCCCTCGCCGACACCTGTAACTACACCATCTGCACTGACAGTCGCAATCTTCGGATCGGCTGTGGTAAAGGTTACATTTCCAAAGCTGGCATCTGCAGGCAGAACCTCCGCCGTCAGTTTCTTTGTGGCTCCACACTCTTCAAATTGCCACTCTGTGATATCCAGTGTAATCTCCTCCACCTCTACATAAGGAAGGACAGTCACTGAGAAGACTGCTGAAAATGCTCCACAGGTTGCCGTAATCTCACATTCTCCTTCAGAAACTCCTGTCACCACACCGTCACCGGCAACGATTGCAATTGCCTCGTCACCGCTGGACCAGCTGACACTTCGCGCATCCGTGGTATCCGCCGGCACAAACCGCACACCCAGCTTTCCGGTATACCCGGCAATCACGCTGATGGCACTCTGCTCCGGTTCGATTCCGCTCATCGGTGAATACACTGTAACCGTACAGCTCGCATAATAATTCCCATGGCTGGCTGTGATTTTCGCGGTTCCCGGTCCCTTCGCCGTCACCACACCGTTCTTCACCGTGGCAACCGCGGTATTGTCGCTGCTCCAGGAAATCGAACGATCCTCCGTTGTATTGGCGGGCCCGACCGCTGCCGTCAGGGAAAGGGGCTCTCCCTTGTTCATTGTGGCACTTGTCTGGCTGATGGAAACCGAGGTCACCGGAACGATCACTGTGATCCTGCACTCGGAGGTAAATCCGTTACATACAGCAGTGATCGTCGCAGTTCCTGCACCCTTCGCAACCACCTTGCCGGATGCATCAACACTCACAACCGCCGGATTACTGCTGGACCAGATTACCGTTCTGTCATCTGTCGTATTTTCCGGCTCTATACTTACCGTCAGGGTTGTTCCCGCACCAATCTTCAATGTCATCTCCGTCGCCCGAATAGAAAACGCTGTCATCGGTGCCGTCACTGTCACCTCACATGTCTTCACAAATGCCCCAATCTTCGCCGAGAGCGTCGTCTTTCCGGGACTAACGGCAGTCACCTTCCCTCCTGCATCCACCGTCGCAACCGTTTCATCGGCACTGCTAAAAATCACTGTCGTATCATCGGTAGTATTGACCGGTTCAAGTGACACCGTCAATTGATCCGTCTCTCCAACAATCAGTTCCAACTTATCCTTGTTTAACAAGATATCTT
>JAFSBP010000465.1 GCA_017437205.1 Lachnospiraceae bacterium | reverse complement strand
AATTCATTTTACGAACACCTGCCTTTACAGCAAGCTTGATCTGCTCATCTGGGATACCTGAACCGCCGTGAAGAACCAGAGGCGTGTGCCCCGTCGCTTCGGAAATCGCGGCAATCCGTTCAATATCCAGCTTCGGAGTCTTTTTGTATCTTCCGTGGGCATTGCCAACCAAGACAGCAAGGCAGTCAACACCGGTCTCCTTCACAAATCGGGCCGCTTCTTCCGGCTCGGTAAACTCGTCCATCTGATCATCATTTACAGAACCCACATGACCAAGTTCACCCTCCACACCTACATTTACATAAGCGCAGGTTTCCACTGCATGCCGGGTCATTGCAACATTTTCTTCGTAGGGATGTGAAGATCCGTCCAGCATGATTCCGGTCGCTCCCCAGTACAGTGCTCTAGTCATCTCCAGTTCCGAAGGACCGTGGTCCAGATGAAAACATACCGGAACATTTGCCTGTTTGGCCGCTGCGATGATGGATGGAGCCAGATAATACGCAACGCCCTCTTTTACCAGTCTCGGATATACCTGCATAATGATCGGTGCCTTTGCTTCCTCTGCGGCTTCGATCACTCCTACTACAGTTTCCATGTTATATACATTAAATGCCGGAATCGCGTAACCGCCCTTCCGGGCCATATCCAGAACTTCTTTCAGTGAAACTAACATTGACTTTTTCCTCCATTTTGCCTGCGAGAGCCTAACGCCCCCGCAGGCAAATTTTTATTCACCCAGAACCAGTTCTTCCAATGAAATGATCTTCACCTCAGCCTGTTCCACTGCCTTCAGGGAAGCGTACTCTGATACGCTTGCCGTCACGATGGTGTCTGCACCAACGCCTTTTGCATTGTTGATGCGATCCACCGCAACTCTTGCGATCACGTCGGGCATCCACTCCTTCATTAGCAGATTTCCTGCCCACATGGTATCCTTACCAAAGCAGAGCATCTCATTGCACACCGCATAAGCAGATATCACTTTTCTCGGTTCTTCGATTTCCGCCAGATCTCTGGATAACTGGAAGGGATCCTGATAAACCACTGCTTTGCCGCTGTTTACTGCGGTCAATTCACCCTTCTCCAGAAGTTCTGCTAAATATGTAGTGAAGGTCACAACCTCTGCCTTCAGTTCTACTCCCCACTCCTTGTACTCGCGCTTGAATACCTTCGCGTCCTGGGGATCAAAAACAACCACCTTCGCAAATCCATTCAGCGCTTCTGCGCAAGTATTCATCTGCTCCTTGGTCTCATTTGCCGCACTGATCAGGTATTCTAACTGCTGTCCGCTGGCAGGTTCATTCTCCAGAACGGTAAAGGACACACCGGCTTTCTCCAGCACCTTGATTGCGTTTACTGCCGCCTCCGGTACCTTGTAAGTGGCATCTACACCCAGGAACAGTACTACATCTGTTTTCTCTGCATGTCTGCCCATCACTTCTGCCAAAGCAGCATCCACCTCTGTCAGGCCGTATGTATTGCCGGTCTCCAGACAGTTATCCACCAGCACATTGATACATTCCGGCAGTACGCCGTCCATCGCAGCATCCAGTCTCGCTTCCTTGACAAACATCACCGGATCCCAGCCGGTCACACACTCCTTGGTACATGCGCCGCAGCATGCACACTCATAAACATTGTCAATTACCTCCGAAAGACCGAAGGTTCCTCTGTTTACCATTGATAAACCCAGTGCTCTTGCACGGGCTGTATTTCTCTCCAAGCCTGTTGCATTGCCGATGGGACAGATATGGCGGCACATCCAGCAAAAACGGCAGGAATCTACATGCTTCTTACTCTTTTCAGTCATACTCTCACCATACCTTTCCTATAAACCGAGCTTGAACGGATTCATGATTCCGTTGGGGTCAAGCTGTTTCTTTAAGCCTTCAAACACCTGCATTGCCGGACCATACTGCTCCTTCATGAGGCGTCCCAGTTTGATGCCAACGCCATGGTGGTCATTGACTACACCGCCATGGGCGATTGCTGCTCTGACACCGGTGGTCCAGATCTGCTGATGGAGACGAAGAGCTTCTACCGGATCCTCAGGCACATCTTTGCCATCCACGATAAAGCGGTCATATACCATTGCGCCCCACTCATACCAGTGCGAAAAGTGAGCAATGAATTTTGCCTGAGGGAAGTTGGTCTCGATCGCTTCCTTCATCGCCCAGTAAATTTCTTCAATCTTGCCGTAAGGAGCGATGGTATCCATAGTACCGAACATCTGGGGGATGTCCATCATGTGTCCGGGATAGAAGAACGTGATCTTTTCCTCCCACCACTTCTCACCGTACTCGCTGCCAAGGTCCTCAGCACCGTATTTCTTAAAGGTCTCCAGCAGAATCTTTTCTTCTACCTCAACCATTTCTTTACAGCCTTCATAAGCGATGTTCATGAATGCTCCCGGCTTCTCTACGCCGACGATCTTCTTGATCAGAGATGCCGTCTCTGCGGGATCATAGAGGCGCATGACAGAGGGCTTAAATTTCTGCAGCAGCTCTCTGGAAGCCTTGAACGCTCCGCTCATATCCTGAAACAAAAATCCACGGAAACGTCTTTCCTCCGGCTGGTCATAGATACGGATCTGAGCCTTCGTGATAATACCAAGGGTACCCTCAGAACCGATGAAAATCTGATTCAGATCAGGGCCTGCCGCATGCTTCGGCGCGGGGGAAGTGTAGATGATGTCACCATTGGGCAGAACCACTTCCATCTGCAGTACCATGTCATCGATCTTTCCGTATTTGGTAGAAACCACGCCGATACCACGGTGAGCGAGGAACCCACCTACCGTGGAACAGGTCAAAGATGAGGGATAGTGCATGGTTGCCTTTCCCACTTCATTTGCTGCCCACTCGATATGCTTATAAATCGCACCGGTGCCGCACTCTATGTACATTCCATCGGTATTTACCTCATAAATCTTGTTCATTCTCTTCGTATCGAGAATAATACCTCCGCATACCGGAATCGCACCGCCCTGAGTTCCGCCTCCGCCGCCCCAGGTAGTAACCGGAATCTTATAATAATTTGCAATTTTCAGTACCTTCGACGTCTCCTGTGCATCCTTAGGGGCTACCACAAAATCCGCCTCCGGCATTCTTCGGCCACGGTCTGCCCACATGCGGGACAGCCAGTAGTAGTCTACACTGTGCGTTACCTTGTCAATCTCTTTGACAGAACAATTCTCCACTCCTACTGCATCTTCCAGCTCAGTGAGAATCATTGCATTTAAAAACTCATTACCACGCATGATTTAACTCCTTTCGTGTAATCCCCAATGTTAACTTAGTTAATTATTTATAATCTCGCCTTCTTTAATCACTGTCAAAATCTTAAACTCGTGATCTGTAATCACAAAATCTGCCAACATACTTTCCTCAATGGCTCCCCTCTGAGTACGAATTCCGATCTGTCTGGCTGGATTGGTTGAGAGCATTTTCGCCGCTGTCACTGGATCAACTCCATATTCAACACAAAGAATGCGAAGCGCTCTGTCCATCGTACAAATACTTCCCGCATATGAAGACAAATCCGGTAGCTTGGCCACTCCATCATCCACAATCACATCCGTTCCGTTTTTCAAGCTGCCCAACTTACCGCTTTTAACCCCTGTGCCGGCAATACGAGTAGCATCCGTGATACCTATCACATTT
>JAFSBP010000464.1 GCA_017437205.1 Lachnospiraceae bacterium | reverse complement strand
ATCACGCCGTTCACCTGATTGTCGGTGGTCTCAACGGAGCTATTTCCAATCTGATCTTCGACATCTACTTTCTCATCAGGTGCAACCTCGCCCGGTGCCTCCGGTACCGCATCAAGTTCCCCCTCGTAAAACATATCTTCTCCCTTTGCCCCGAAGTTCCCCAGGCGTTCAAGGAAGTTCTGCACATACTTCTCGTAATTGTTCTTCTCCTCCGGCGCGCGGTAATTGTACACATTCAGCTTCTGAATCAGATCGTAATACTCGCTGTCCGCGTACTGTGCGACACTGGGCGGCGCGGTATTGAACGGAACAAACAGCCAACAACTAAGTGCCACCGTCAGCCCCACGAAGCAGGCCGCCATCGACCGCCAGAAAAGTTCCCGCTTCCGAGTTCTTTTCGCGGCATTCACCTTCTTCGCCCTCTCCGGATTCGCTTCTTCTATAAATTTCTCGTCCGCCAGATTCATGGCTTGTAACAATTTTTCTTTTTTCACAGTTCAATGCCCTCCTTTTCCAAATATACTTTGAATCGGTTTCGTGTTCTAAGCAGAGTGACCTTTACATTGCTCTCTGTGAGTCCGTAGTCTTCGGCGATCTCCTTAACGGAACTCATATACCAGTATCTGCGCATGAAAATGATCCGTTTCTGCGCGGGCAGCGATCCCAGGAAGCCGTTGATTGCCTCCCGAAGCGCCAGCTCATCCGCCATACAACCGCTGCTCTTTTCATCCGGCACACACTCTGAGAGTTCATTTAACACAGCCTCCGTCTGTCCCCCTCCCCGTTTCTTCGTCCGATCACTCAGATAGCGGTCCAGGGCCGTGTTTCGTGTGATTTTTCCCAAAAAGGCAGCCAATCGTTCCGGACGGTGAGGCGGCAGCGCATTCCACGCCTTAATATACGTGTCATTGACACACTCCTCCGCATCCTCGTGTGAATAGAGGATGTTGTAAGCAATATAATGGCAGTATCTGCCGTATCGTTTTTGCGTCTCGACAATCGCAGTCTCGGAGCGCTCCCAATATAACTCTACGATTTTCTTATCTTCCACGTCGTCACTCTCCCTCACGTGAATTTCAAGGCCTTTCACCCATATACACGGATTTTAAATTGCATCCGTTACAACAAATTTTACTTTTTTGAGAAATTTTTCTACTGCTTTTGTAAAACACCTCTGACATTCCATGTTTCACCACACGCAAAACAAACATACCCTCACCATGACTGCTGCATAGCAGAAAGGCGAGGGCATCCATGATGTCGTATCTGTTTTTTCTTTTCAACGAATTAGCATTTGCGTCGTTCAGCCTTCTACCATCAGCTGAATGATCTCCTTGTCCGTCTCGGCCATGCCGTCATGAGCCAGACGTCCCACGTTTTCGATGGTGTTCTCGACGCCTTTCTTCACAATACCGTCGCCGCCCACAAACTGATTTCCCTGCAGGAACATGTGATATCCCAAAATACCCGCATCCACCGCCGCCGCAATCTTTCCTGCGCAGGAAGCCTTCGCTCCGTCACAGACAATACCGGACACGATGGCCAGAGAATTTACCAGCGTGTGCGCCACCTCGCGGTAACCTCCGCCCAGCAGATAGGCGATTCCCGCTCCGCTGCCACAGCCTGCACTGATCGCTCCGCAGTATGCGGAAAGCCGTCCGATACCTGTCTTTAAGTGAATGGTACAGAGGTTGGACACCACCAGCGCCCGGTACATCCGCTCCTCATCTACACCTAATTCTCTTGCATAGACAACCACCGGAACGCTCGCTGTGATTCCCTGATTTCCGCTTCCGCTGTTGATCACCACCGGCATCTCACAGCCGTTCATACGCGCATCGGAACCGGCCGCCGCCCATGCCTTCGCCTTAATCTTCACGTCATCACCGTACAGATTTAAGAGAACCTTACCGATATTCGCCCCGTAAGAATTTTTCAGTCCCTCGGCTGAAATCGCCATATTACACTCTACCTGATGAGACAAGATGGGCCTTATCTCCTCCAGATCCACCTCGTCCGCAAACGCGATAATATCCTTTACATTCAACACAGCGCGGTCCGTCAATGCCACGGTCATCTCCTCACTGCAGCCGGAATTTTCCACAGTTTGCGCCTCGCCGTCTTTTTCCACCGCCACAATATTTGTGTGAAAATCCACAATCCGCACGTAGGCACTGTGCTCACCCGCAGACACCCTCACCCCGATATCAAAAATATGTCCCTGCTCCACCGGCACTACCTCTATGGGCGTCGCCGCCAGATACTCCTTCATATACTCAATCTGCGCGGGTGTAACCTGAGAAAGCACTTCCAGCTTGCGCTTCGCCTCACCGGCCACGATTCCCGCCGCCGCTGCGGCTGCAATTCCTTTCTGACCTCCGGTATTCGGCACAATCACACTCTTTACATTCTTAATAATATTTCCACTGACCGACACCGTGACCGCTGTGGGAACGTCCCCCAACGTCTCTCTCGCTACCGCACCCGCATAGGCGATCGCGATCGGCTCCGTGCAGCCCATAGCGGTGATCAGTTCTTCCTTCAAAATTTGTACATAATCATTATAGTAGCTAGGCTTTGTACTCATTTGTATCTCCGAAATCATTCTAGTCTGTCTGTACACTACACATTGGTTTCCCCTATTTTACCACGAATAATTCTATTTGAAAAGGTTTTCTTTATTGTCCATGTGACGCATAAAAAACTCCGGTTAAGGCGGTGAAATTTCATATTTTGCAAACTTTACCCGTCTTAACCTTGACTTTTCTTCAATTACAGGAGATAATATATCCAAAACAAACGCAAAGGAGTATCCGTATGCAAGACAAAATTTATATTCGTGAATACTATCTGGATAAGATTCGTGGATTCTATCACAGTGACTTAATCAAGGTGATTTCCGGAATCCGACGATGCGGAAAGTCCTGTTTCATGCTTTCGGTCATTGAAGATTTGAAAAAAAACGGAGTGGCTGAAGAAGATATCATTTACCTTAATTTGGACAAGCGTGGCTTTACAAAGATTAAAACCCCAGAAGCACTGGAAGAAACCATTGAGCAGAGAATCTCTGATGATCATTTCAAATACCTTCTGATTGATGAAGTCCAGAACGTAAAGGGATTTGAAGAGACGATCAACGCCTATCGGGAAGACGGTAATTTCTCCATTTTTATTACCGGTTCTAACTCTTACCTGCTAAGTGGCGAATTGGCAACAAAACTGACCGGGCGCTATATCGAGATTGAGATGTTTACACTGAACTTCCATGAGTATCTGGAAATGAAACAATTTCTAGGCAAAGCGGTAAAACCCAATTTGACGGAAGAGTTCACGGAATATATCCGCTTCGGAGGTTTCCCGAAAACACTGGAATTTGACCAACTCGAAGATAAGGACACTTACGTTTCCGGTGTTATCTCTCAGATTTTGGATAAGGATGTCAGACAGCATAGAAAAATACGCAATCGCGCAGTATTTGACCGAGTAATGACCTATATTATCAATAATTTTGGCGCTACGACAAGTCTGTCGAGCATCGCTGACTATTTTCGAAACGAAGAACGGATCAACATTCTACCGGAAACATTGAACAACTATTTGAACATTCTTGAAAATGCAAAGATCATTTACAAATGTCCCCGTTTTGATGTAAAATCTAAGAAATCTTTACGTGGAGAGCAGAAATATTACCTTGCGGATTTAAACATCTACTTCTCTCGAAACGTGGATGCACGCATCAATTACGGTCCTGTGCTGGAGAACATCGTGTATACTTATCTCTGCGCAAAAGGATATAAAGTCAGCGTAGGCCGCATCGGTGCATTGGAGTGCGACTTTATTACGCGTATCAATGACGAATATCGCTACATTCAGGTAGCGATGACCATCATGGATGAGCGTACAGAGAACAGAGAATATATGCCCTTTACAAAAATCAGGGATAATTACCCCAAGTATCTGCTGACGATTGACACGCTGCTCCAAAAACGAGATGGTGTGATCCACAAAAACATTATTGATTTCATCGCCAAGGATGAAAATCTGTAATCTGTGCAACTTTTCCCTTAAATGCGAAATAGCCCTTGACTGCTCTGTCTCATCAACAAATCAGTCAAGGGCTATTTCTCTGACATCTTGATATCTAACATCCTTGGATAACCTCTCTTTCTATAGAATGTGACGATTTCCTTTCTCCTTCTCGAAATTCTCTCCGTTACCTTTTTTCCGTCTTCAAACGTTTTCTCTTAAGCGAGATTCCACCATTCGGATAATTTCTTCCGTTAAAAGTTGTCGTCTCTTAAGTTCTTCACATCCGGCTTCTTCGTCTTGGCTAAGCACCTTTGGGTTACATTTGCTGATTTCCCCTATCAGCAATTACTGATCTCCATTAGCTACCATTTGCCAAGCAACAAATCTGTTTTTGGCTATCTATATTAAATTTACTACTGCTGTTTTTCGTGATCGCCTTTGAATCAAGTTCAATCTGACAACCCTACTTTAGCTCCTTCTCTCTTTAATAATTGACTCGTTAGCCTTTGACGTTTCCGCTTTTGATGTTTGAACTCATCTGGATGTTACCTAGCTAGTACATTGGATTCACCCCTTTTTAAATTTTCTTGGTTTCCTTAGCTAGTACATTGGACTCACTCCTTTTTCCTTGTGTCTATAATATAGCACAATTTTTTACCTTTTTCAATATGTAATGTTGTACAAATTTACCACTTTTATTTTGTTCAATACGCAGATTTCATCTTTAGAAGCACAACTTATGATTGACATTGCTCCGAATCTATGATATGCTGAATATGTTGGGGCCGATCAAAGGATCGGCTTTTTTTGTTTTTTCCTAAAATCTATTGACAAACCGATACTACAGTTGTAGTATACAAGAAAAGAGATACTACAACTGTAGGAGGTTCACCTATATGAAATTATCAGAGCGGGAATGGACTGTGCTGGGCGCGTTATGGGAAACAGGCGGAGCTGAGCTTGGAACCATTGTAACTAACTTGCTTCCGCACACCGGGTGGAACAGAAATACCGTGCTCACTTATCTTACCCGTATGGAAGCAAAAGGGCTTGTAAGCATTGATAAAGATGCTTCACCGCACATCTATCATGCAACCCTTGACCGGGAAAGCTGCCGGCAGCAAGAACGACAGAGTTTTCTTAACCGCGTATACAGCGGATCTGCGGGAGATCTGATTGCCGCCTTTTTGAAAGAGGAACCGATTTCTTCCGAAGAGCGCGAGAGACTCCGAAAGATACTTGATGACATGGAGGTATAAGCATGTATGATCTATGGGGATTTCTTCTCCAGACCTTGACAGCCTCCGGCGTTGCCCTGCTTTTGCTTGCTATCAAAGCCTTGTTCAAGGATAAGCTGCCGCCCAAATGGCAGTTTGCGGTCTGGGGAGTATTGGGTGTTATCCTTTTGATTCCTGCAGGGTGGAATGGCCGATACACGTTAATTCACTGGCAGGTCGTAGTTGAACTGATAAAGGGTGCTGTTGGCGATTACAGTTTTTCACAGGTATATTTCCCGATACCGATGCTTACGGGCATTCCAACTACCTTTATCGAGTGGATTTTTGCCGTATATGTCATCGGTGTGGTTGTAAATCTTACCAGATATTTTGTCTCCTACGTTCATTTACGCTCGGCGCTCTCAAAAGGACGGGTCGCGTCAGACGAATTGATTGCCCGCGTAGAGAACATTGCTTCACAGATAAATATGAACCCTTGCCGGGTGATTTCGGTTCAGGGATTACCGAGTGCCTTTGTCTGCGGTGTCCTTCGTCCTGTTCTCGCAGTACCGGACAACAAAGCGATTGATGATAAAATTCTTTTACATGAACTCCTTCATTTGAAATCACGGGACACTGTCTGGAGCGTACTCATCTGTGCGCTGCGCTGCCTGCACTGGTGCAATCCCCTGATCGTATATTGTGCGGGCTGTGCTACAAACGATATGGAAACCCGTTGCGATCAGCTTGTTTTGGAACACTTAGAGGGAGAAGAACGCCGTGAGTACGGACACATTCTTCTTTCTATGGTAAACGAGCGGTTTGCTAAAACCCCCGGAACAACCTGTGTGAACAACGGCGGTAAACATATCGCAGAACGAATCGAAGCCATTGCCAGATTTAAGCAGTATCCCGTAGGTATGGGACTGGTTTCGATCTGTGTATTGGTATTACTCACGCTATCCCTCGTTACCGGAGTACAGGCATCCACCGTATACGAGCCTGACAATAATTCGGTGTGGCTTTCTTTGGCCTCGGCAAGAAGTACCTATTGCACCACTCCGGCAGGTGCCTTTGACACCTATGCAAAATCGGTCCTTGACCAAAACGGTATTTATCGAGTGATGTGTGCGCCGGAATCTATGCAGGAAGAAATCATAAATGAATTTAAGGAAAAGGAAGAAACAGGGATTTTTCCAAGCTGGGACTGCGGACTAAATGAATGGCCGAACACTCAAAGTGGATATTACATTTACAACCTGAAGCAATGTGATAAAGATACCTATGAAGGACTTTTGGTAGTAAAAGTAAACTATCCTCCGAACGGTCTGCCGGGAGAAAAAGGAAAAATGTATCTTGCCGTCCAGAATCTCCGCGTGGAAAAGGAAAACGGAAGATGGGTTGCCATTCCTTTGGAGGATTTCCATAGTGTAGAAGCCTCGGATCAGAATCTTGAATGGGGGTGCGCGAAGCTTCCCGGTGTTTTATACACAGGCGAAGTGGATGATTTCCGGATTACAGCAAAGGTGCAGACGATATACACGGTTGACAGCACGATGCAAAGCCAAAATGATTTTAACTTCCTCTTTGGCAGCAGTTCATTTTTTGATACGACGCCAAAGCCAAATACTCGATTTTCAACTGCAGGAATAATACACAGTAGCGGTGTGCTCCATCTTGGTTCTCAGGAGGAACGCGATTTGATCAAAAGAATCGGCCTTAGCATTGCACCCGTATATTCAGGAGAAGAACGGCCGACAGACCTTATCCAGTATCTTGGTGGCTATAGTTCAGGCGGATCCAGTAACCTTGGAAATAGTTGGGGTAGCAAAAGCACTAAGCCCGGTTGGGGACCATATATTGAACTTGCAGGTGGCGGAACAACATTTGATTCCAATCGAAAGTTCATTCTTCCTGAGTTCTACGTTGCAGAGTTAGATGTAAGCGGTGACGGTGAACAACCAAAACAGGTTGACTTATATCCGCAGGAAGGGGTGACCGAATGACGCACGCAGAAAAGCTTTACAGCGGAATATCAAAGGCCGCATGGGGATACTTCTTTCTGTATTTCAATATCAACATTAACACTGTCAGCATCTTGCCTACCTTTGTCGGATATCTGCTCTTTCTTTCTGCCATAAACTTGCTAAAGGATGAAGAGCGTGAGTTGTCACTGTTGCATTCTCTGGGTGTGATTTTGGCGCTGTGGACCGGTGCGGAGTGGTTAGTCAGCTTTGCAGGACTCAAACTCGAAGGAATGTGGCATTTTATTGATATCCTCATCTGTTTGATCAACCTGTATTTCCACTTTCAGCTCCTTACCAACCTAGCCTCCATTGCTGCTAAGTATCAACCGGAAGGATATGAGCTGGATGCAAAGCTGTTGCGTTACCGGACACTGCAGACGATAATGCTGACAGCGATTGAGATCATTGTTTGTTTTTATCTGTGGTTCTCAGAAGTGTGGGCGATCATATCTCTTTGCATGATGATTATTTACCTTATTGCCGGCATCTGCCTGATGAAAGCGCTGTTTAATCTGCGCAGATGTTTATTTACCGACACGATGGTATAATAAGTGCAAAGACATTAACTATGAACTCTGCCGGGATTGATTTTTTTATAAAAGGTATTATAATTAAGGTAGCTCCATTTTGACCAAAAATAATACTCAAGGAGAATTACACATGATTTTAGGAATTGATATCGGCGGAACAAACGTAAAGTTCGGCGTAGTTGACGAGAACTACCGCGTAGTGAAGGGTTACTCTATCCCCACCGGTGCTGCCAGAGGCGATCTCGCCATCGTGAATGACATCATTGCGCAGACAAAGAAAATCCAGAAAGAGTTTACTTTTACGCGCATCGGCATCGGATCCCCCGGTAATCTGGACTGCGACAACGGCGTGTGTGTTCGTGCCTCCAACCTTCCCTACAACAACACTCCCATCACCGCGATGGTGAGCGAGGCAACCGGCGTTCCTGCCTTTTTGGCAAACGATGCTACTGCGGCCGTTTACGGTGAACTGTATGCCGGCGCCGGAAAGAACTTCAACAATATTGTTATGGTGACACTGGGAACAGGTGTCGGCGGTGGAATCGCCATTGACGGAAAACCTTACCTCGGTGCATCGGGCGGAGCCGGAGAGATCGGTCACATGATCATCAAATACGACGGTCTCCCCTGCGGATGCGGACAGGTGGGCTGCTATGAGCAGTACGCTTCTGTTACCGCGCTGATCCGTATCACGAAAGCTGCTGCAGACGCAAATCCCGACAGCCTGCTGGCAAAGCTCACCGCGAAGGGTGCCAACGGACGCAGCGCATTTGACGCAAAAGAAAAGGGCTGTCCCGTAGGCGCAGCCGTAGTTGATGAGTATGCAGAAAATATTGCCATCGGTCTCAAGGGTCTGCAGTGGATCTTCCAGCCCGACGCGATTATTCTCGGCGGTGCGATCTCCGCACAGGGAGAAAATCTCCTCACTCCGATCCGTGGGAAGCTGACGAACCCCATCAATCTGTTCACCTCCGCCCTCGGAAATAACGCAGGTGTGATTGGTGCCGCAGTCGTTGCAGACAAGCGCTAATAACAAACTCAGTCTCTTCTGCGCCCAAACGCACCCATCACGAAAAAGAGAAACCGAAGAAAATATACCAGCGATGTGAACATCGCAGCGAGATATGTCATGGCCGCTGCCGACAGTACCTGTCCGGCTCCGGCCATTTCTTCGTTCGTCAAAATACCCTCGTCTGACAGCATCCGCTTTGCCCGGCGGCTGGCATTGAGCTCCACCGGAAGGGTAACCACCGTGAACACAAAGGATCCGGCATACAGCGCCACACCCAGCAAGGCCAGATAATAACCTAAATTTCCATTGCCCGACAATAAAATTCCACCATCCAGAAGCAGTCCAAACAACACCAGCGGCATCGCCAGACGAGACCCAAAATTCACTACCGGAACCAGCGCGGTACGAATCTGATAAAACAGATATCCCCGCTTATTCTGCATCACATGACCAACCTCATGGGCCGCAACCGCTGCCGCCGCAATCGACGGTGACGCAAAAGTGCTGTCCGAAAGATTTACCACTGCCTTCGCCGGATGATAATGATCCGTCAGATTTCCACTCACCCGCTCAACCCTCACATCGCTCACTCCTCCTGCGCGAAGCAGCCGAAGCGCGGTTTCCTCGCCAGTAATCCCGTATCTCGTCCTTATTTTTCCGTACTTTGCATAAGTTTTGTGCACGTTCGCGCTGGCAAGTGCAGAGACTATTCCACACACCAATATCGCTCCCAGAAACCAAAAATAACTGCCCATCATAAACTCCTTCCAGTTCCTTTTGTAAAGATAGTATCTCCCAATCT
>JAFSBP010000463.1 GCA_017437205.1 Lachnospiraceae bacterium | reverse complement strand
TACATCGTTCTCCTGCCCCAGAACCCTGCCGAAGGCGAAGAAGGTGAAGTTTACATCTATCGCTATCTTCAGGATGAGAAGGGAAATCCCGATCTGGAAAATATTCTTGACGATGAGGAATTCGAGATTGTGTCCGACGCTTTCGACGAGTGGCTGGACGCTTGCGAATACGATGAGATCGTTGACGGGGAAGATGAAGAAGAATAAGCCTATCTTCACAAAGAACACGGGGCAGTTGCCAATCCAACTGCCCCGTGTTCTTTATAGAAATTTTTAAAATATAAATTTGCTTACGAATGAGGTTTTACTTTCCGATAAATTTCATAACAGAATTTCACTTCCTCATCGGAAAACTCTCTCTTAGAGAAAGACGCTGCCTTTACCAACTCCATATACCGCTCCCACTCTTCTGCCGGAATTTCGGTATAGTTCTTTTTCAAGATCTCTCCATAGCTATCGTCTCGCAGATTAAAGCGAATGATTTTACCGGTCATTCTAAGTTTTCGGTATATTCTCCGATTCATCAGCCTGATCGCCAGCGATGTTTTTTGCCGACGAATCAGTCTTTGAAGTTCATCACGATATTCATGTCTCAGTTTGATCACGATAACAATGGTAACCATTGTCAACAGCAAAGAACTAACAGCCAGCACTACACGACGAACAATTTCTTTCAGTTTTTCAGGATCCATGCCACCCACAGGCTCATTATTTCCACCCTGCGTTGTGCCCTGAACCTCACTGTTGTCTTCTCCACCAGACCCTTGCGTGTCATCTTCTGATGCCCCGGTCGCATCACCGATGGTCAGATCAGGAGCAGTGGTGTCCTCCTCTGACTCCCCAGTCTCATCACTATTAAGGGTATTTTCTTTTGTTGTTTCCGTCACAGGCGGTGTGTCCGAAGTGGATGATTGATATCCTTTTGTTACCTCCACTGGAAACCATCCCAGTCCGTCCAAGTATATTTCCGCCCATGCATGAGCCTGATTATCCATAACTTGTGCGCTGTAGCCGCCATGTGCCCTAAAAAAATCCCCCTTATGCACGACATATCCGGTGACAAGTCTCGAAGGAACGCCCATCTCACGAAGCAGCATCACCGACGCACTGGCATAATGCATACAGTAACCCATCTTTGATTCACGAAGGAAATACTCAATGGCATCTTCTCCCCTGGGCAGATCAGGTAATTTAAGACTGTATGTAGTATTTTTATTCATCCACTCCACTACAAGATCTGCTTTGAAAAGGCGAAGTTCATTCTCAGAACCCACACCGATCGCCATCTCATCTGAATAAAGAGACGCGGCAAGGGATCTTACGGTATCCAACCCACTAGGCACATCGAGATAATACTGCTGAACATACTCGTCATACTCCCAACTGAGCAGGGGGCTTTCTGAATTTTCAAACATCTCCAGAAAATCCTTATATTGATTCTCATAATACCATACATCAGCTGATAACTCTGACACCTTTCCGGTTCTTGTATAATATCCCTCTCCGATTATCTGAATGTGATTATTCTCGACATTCAAATCAACAAAATAAGGTACTGCCATCCTTCCTGTATGATGAACCAAATAGTAAATGTCCATGCGCTTTCCAAAGACGCTCTGACCAAGGTCCCCAACTCCATATGTCTTTTCAAGCGCAGCACCCTCACGTCTGAGTATCTCTTTTGACACCTGACGCGGATCAATCCCTTTTGATTTGAAATAGCTCTCAAACGAATCCACATCGGCTTCCCAGCGTCCGTCCACATATTTTCCGGCATAAAAATCTTTCAGATAGATATTTCCCTGCGCCGCTCTTTCCATTGTAACAGTAATCACCGGTACATGTTTAAACACCGGCTGATCGTTAGACAACCACTCGCTAGTACTATTATTATTATCAAATGGAATATCCGTTTCAACAGAACCCAGCCCCTTCGGCTCACCGATCCATTTCTGAATCGTTTCCCGAATATATCTGGAATTTGCAATAATCTTGTCCGCATAAGGCGACGCAACATTTACCAGCACACTGCTGACCAAAACAGCCACCATCAAGATGGGCAGCCATGAAAAGATTTTTCCCTTTCCAACACTGTGCTTCTTACCCAGAAACAGATTAAACTCCGGAAGTTTAAAATGAGGAACATTGATCAGAATAACCGCAAACGCAAACAAAAGTAATCCGGTGATCTTCGGTGCATACCCCACCAGCAACTCCGCAATAAATACAACTGCGGGCAATATCCCCACGATAAACTTCTTATCAAAGCTCTTTGCCACCCAAAACAATACAAAACCGATCAATAACAGATAAAAATCCAGTGCCGCATAGATATTTTGCGTCAATCCCCCAAAAGTCAAAAGGTCCGTGCCGTAATATTCATTCCAGAAATCAACGAATTGGCTGAACAGTTCACGAAGTCCCGAGCTGATAACCAGTCCGTTTGACGTTCTGAAAAAATAGTAAGCAAAAAATGCAAACAAACCGAGCAAAAGAACCGAGATGCGCACCATGCGTCCGCCCTTTTTCTGCAATCGATCACTGAAACTCATCACCGAACTTACAGCAATCACAGAAAGCACGATCCAAACACATACACCGACGCTAAATTTTTCCCAGCGGAACACATCATATAGCATTGACCGCGCAGACAACAAAAACATGAGCACAGTGACAGCGTCAAGGATGGCTTCCGCCATGATTGACCTAAAGCTTCTGACAGTATTCTCCGGAACGTATCCGGACGTACTCCATTTAATCCCCTGTTTTTCCTTCACTTTCCCACCAATTCACCTATCATTTATAGTAGCAGTTCCAACTGTGACAACGCCTCATTAATATCTGTCTGTGCAAGCTCAGCAAGGACATCATTCCCTTTCTTCAGCGTAAGATCATCCTCTAAACTTAGCATCCACACATAGTGCTCCATGCGATATTTCTCACGGTACCAATCACTGACATCCTCCGTTGGCTTCGCCCATTTGATCCGCATCAAGACACCGATAAAATAAAACAGACTTTCATCGTCATCCACACGAAGCCGCACAATATCCTTCTCACTGTCGTCATACCACACAACGAAATGAGGGCACTTTGCTTCCACCAAGGAATACGACAGGCTTGCCGCCGCTTCCAGATAGGAAACCACATGCGCCTTCTGCTCTCTTTTCTTTCCCGGAAAGGCCTTCAACACCAACACAATGGGACAGGACAACGGCAGCGAACCGTCCTTCACCATCATCTCATCCTGCTTCGCTGTCAGTTTCCAGTGAACATTCTGCAGGCGGTCACCCTTTTGGTATTCTCGCACGCGGAACAGCTCTGTCCGATCATATCCGGGCGAATGCTGATCATAAACGTCCGATTCGCCGTAAAACATCTTTACCGCCCCGGTCAGATGAACCGACACATCATGAAGCACCGGCATCACTAGCACAGACACGGTGCTTTTCACTCTGACATTTCCGAACATCAGACCCGTCGGATCATACACCCTGATCTTCTCCAGCGTGATCTCATAGTTTCCCGCTCCGGAAAATGCAACATTTCTCACAAAACTCTGTTCACCGCGAAATACCGTGGGAAGCTTCATCCAACTTCGCTCCACATGCCCGCTTATCGTATCCTTCACCGCGATTCGCACCTTGGAACGTCTTAAGGAAAGCTTACTTTTATTGGTCACGATGACCTTCACAAGGTTTTCCTTGCCCACCTCGGAAATCTCAATGGGAACATTCAATTCACCGCGAACAGTAAACTTTCTAAACAAGACAGCCACCAAAGAAAAATCCAGATAGACCACTTCTAAAAAAGCAAGCAGCATAATCGCCGGGCTGTCATACATAAACGCAAAATAGACCGTCGTCGCCGCCGCGACGAGCCACAACAAAAAACTATACACCATAATCCGCTTTCTGCATATAAGATGCCGGCTGCTGTACCTGAGAAATGATCTCCTCAAGCACAGATTCCTCTGAAACGTGTGCCACTCTCGCCTTCGTATTCAGCACAATACGATGTCTGGCAATATCCGGAAATACAGTCACAACATCCTCCGGCAGCACGTAATCACGTCCCTGCAGATACGCCCATGCCTTCGCCATCTTCGCACACGCAATGGAACCTCTCGGACTCAAACCAAGCTGAACATAGGAATTGTCTCTGGTCGCCTGAGACAGTAAGGTAATATACACAAGGATGCGCTCGTCCACATATACCGCTTCCACCTCCTGCTTCATCTTCAGCAGTTCGGTCTGATCAAGCACCGGCTGCACCTGTTCATTCGATGTACCGGTCTTCCCCTTTAATATCTTTACTTCATCCTTAAGCCCCGGATAACCGATGCTCATACGAATCATAAAACGGTCCAGCTGGGATTCAGGCAAAAGCTGCGTACCGGCACTGCCCTTCGGATTCTGTGTCGCCATCACGACAAAAGGCTCCGGCACCTTCCGGCTCGTTCCCTCCACCGTCACAACACCCTCCTCCATAACTTCCAAAAGCGCAGACTGGGTTTTCGGAGAGGTACGGTTGATCTCGTCGGCGAGGAACAGATTACACATAATCGGTCCCTGGTAATAAACAAATTTGCCGGTTTCCTTCTGGTACAGATTAAATCCCAGAATATCAGCCGGCATAACATCCGGAGTGAACTGCATTCTCTGATTCTGCAGAGAAAGTGCCTTAGAAAAAGCCACTGCCAGCGTCGTCTTTCCAACTCCGGGCACGTCCTCAATCAAAATATGACCTCCCGCCAAAATGGCCGCAAAGGTTTTATAAATACAGTCATCCTTTCCTTTTAGCGCCTTTCGTACCTCACTCACTACTGTTTCAATTGCCTGTTCGTTTCCCATCGAAGATCCCCCTCAATCGACCTTTTGGGACAATTATAACAAATAATGGATACCGGTGCAATGGCTTTTTGTAATATATGTAATATTTAATATCTTTGTAACATTTCTGTATTACATCGTTAATATGTTAAAGTGTATGTCATTTATTTTCCAGACAAAAGCGCAATAATGCCTCACAACCACGGGAAACATCACGGTACGTCGCCTCAAAATCATCGGTATACCAGGGATCTGCAACGTCTCGGTCCGATCCGATGAAGCTGAGTAATTTATAAATCTTCTTCTCTGGATCACCGCCCGCGATCCGGTTCATATTCCGAATATTCGCGGTATCCATACCAATCAGGTAATCGTACCGGTCATAATCCTCACGGGTCATCTGCACCGCGCGATGAGGAATCACAGGGATACCCTCCTCGCGAAGTTTCTGCACAGTTCCCCAATGAGGCGACCTGCCGATCTCGTCACGGTGGGTCGCCGCGGAGGCAACGGTAAAGAGATGGGTGAGGTGATTTTTTTCAATTAAGTGGGTGAAGACCGACTGACACATTGTGCTGCGGCAAATGTTGCCGTGGCAGATAAATATTACTTTTATCATATGTTCACATATCCCTTCAAAAGCCTGCAAATTTGACTATATTTTACTAACTCACAAGTTGCCAACTTACGAGTTAGTTATTTTATCCACTGACAATACTATCTTCTATACAACATTTCAAGCAAAAAATCAATTGTTTTTTTGATGTTTCGCTTGATTATTGTCCCGATCTAAACAGCATAATGAATTACCTTTCCACTTTTACGTGAAATAATCAAGTACTCCACTTCTGTAGCTTTTGCTGCTGCGATAACGTCCGTATTCTCTCCTTCGTCATCATCATATACTAATTTCAACTATATAAAATCCTCCCAAAATCTTTTTAAACAATACAGAAATTATTTTAAGGGATACGCCTCAATTTGTCATTTAAGTTATAGCATAATTTTTATACCATCGCATCCACTTGTCATATGACAAATATCATCAACGCTCTTTTCCACTTGACATATGACAAGTAAACAGTAAAATCATCCTTGGTCACCTCTCTTCATGTTCATCAATCGTGATAATTCATAAACTCTTCTATCTGTTTAATCGATACCGGCAGATATTTATTCGCATCCACGCCAACATCATATCTCTTAATACCAGCTTCTCTGTTACTCAAGTTATAACTCCCATCAGAATGTATATGTCCGTGTAACATGATACTCCCATAATGACTTCTTGGCCAAGAAAGCATGGGATAATGCATGAGTGAAATATGAAGACCATTTACAGATATCGTCATAAAATCTCTAATCTCTTCAAACAACCCCTTGTCATACTTTTTATCATGATTACCGCAAATCAAATACTTTTTCCCTTTTAATGTAGCAATCAGTTCATTCGCCTTATCCACACCTATACGAAAGCAAATATCGCCCAGCAAATAAACCGTATCATTTTGATGAACCATCGAATTATAATTGTCAATTAGAATACGGTTCATCTCTTCTGCGTTTACAAACGGTCGATTCTGCATGCGGATCACAGCATTATGCCCCAAATGCAAATCACTGGTAAAATAAACCATTTTCTAGCGCCCCACTTTTCCTTTCTATAGCTCTGTCAATTGTCACCCTGTGTATGCCGGGTATATCTGCCAAAATTCCATCTTTATGATTTTTATCTGTTCCTCAGGTTCTATCCAGTTTGAATCCATTAACTTACAGTCAACATCTGCAAAGTGTAGGTCAGATAAAATATATACTGAACCATTTTCTGACCAATGCTGAAATGGTATATATAAAGTTTTTATCATTACCAGTGATCTCCTCCTTTTTTTCTTTGCACAATAAATCCTCCTGCAAAATATGCTACTTCTATTTTACAGGAGGTTTCTCACTTTGTCATTCAAGCTGTAATTTAATTACCGCGATAAATGACATACCGTTTGGTAATCGGACCAAAACGCCGCTCTGTCTCCTTCAAACACTCTTCATCTGTCAGATACTGCGTCTGACGTTTTACAATTTGGTTACTGTGCTGGCAGAGACAATAAAGGCTGGATTTCTACCCGCAGACGTCCTTATTTCCCCTGAAAATAGTTTGCAATCTCCTCCATCCGGCTTTCCTGCTTCACCGAGAACGGACAGCGGCTCTCACAATGACCGCACTGAAGACAAGCCTCCGCCTTCACCGAAAGCTTCGTATAATGGTTCGCCGCGATGGTGTCCCCCGTCAGCGCGAGGTCATAATACTTATTGACCAGGCCGATATCAATCCCTGCCGGACAAGGCTGGCAATGGTTGCAATACACGCAAGTACCGGTGATGGTATCCGCCGTGAAGTTGCCAATCACCGAGTAGTCCTTCTCCTCGTCCGTCGCGGTGAGAAAGTGAAGCAATGTATCCAGATGCTCCATTGTCTGCACGCCGGGAACCGCAACGAGAACGCCCGGACGGTCAATCGCGTATTGCAGGCATTGGTTGTGGGTGAGCGCCACGCCAAAGGGCGACTGCTCTGCCGTGAGTAATTGACCTGCGAAGAAGGGCTTCATCACCGAAATGCCCACGCCCTCGCGCTCGCATCGACGGAACAGTTCAAAGCGCTCCTTCACGCTGCCGATCCCGTATTCGTCACCCTTTTCAAAATCGTAGGCAGGGTTGATGGAGAACATCATCATGTCCACCAGCCCGGTGTCGATGATGCGGTTCGCAACGCTGGGCGTATGGGAGGAAAAGCCGATATGACGGACAACGCCCTGCGCCTTCAGATCCTTCAGATAGTCAAGCACACCGATCTCAATGAGCTTGTCAAAGTCCTCATCCTCGTCCACACAATGCAGGAAACCAAAGTCCACGTAATCTGTCCCAAGGGTCTTAAGCTCCCACAGAAACGTCTTTTTGATGGTATCAAAATCGCGGCACCAGCCGTATTCGCCGTTCTCGTCGTAAACCGCGCCAAAATGCACCTGTAAATACACTTTCTCGCGCCGACCTTTGATGGCTCTGCCGAACGGCTCGTACACCGCACCGCCTGCGCAGAGGTCAAAAAAGTTAATGCCGTTGTCGATTGCCTTGCGGATGATCGCCTCTATCTCATCGGCCGGGGTGTGCTGAATTCCACCCATGCCGAGGCCGAGCACTCCGATCTTTTCATTGCCGTGGGGCAGGTTTCTGTATTCCATAACGAGCTCCTTATCTATATTCGTTTTCGCAAATAAATCATGTTCATCTTCTGCCAACGCTCTCTGGTCATAAGATTAGAGTGCCCTGTACGAACTTCACCGAGAAGTGACACTTCAATCCCCTCGGGAAAAAGCCCACGCCCCCAAAAGGGCTTGCCATTTTCTTTGAGGCATACCGCAAAGGTTTCGGGCGCGGACAGCACCGTGCGGCTAATCTCGCGGCTGTTCTCAACGCTCGTATGCGGTGGCCATCCGGCAGGTGGTCCTACGTTGGGATCACTGGCGTATGTATATAAATCTTCTGCATCATCCTCGCGCCATGGACGCAAGATGAGGCGTTCTGTTTCAAGTGTCATTGTTTTCTCATCCTACAGAATTTATATTCGTATCGTTTCAAATCCACCTTGCCGTTCTCAACCACGATTCCATCCCCCACAAGGCGGCGTTTTTGTTCTTCTGCACCGCCAAAAGCATAGGCATTGCTTAACTCGCCTTTACTGTTTACAACCTTGTAACAGGGATATTTTTCGCCATCGGGATTGGAATGGAGCGCATTTCCCACTGCACGAGCCAATGCTATATTTCCCATCATTTCCGCCAGCGTTCCGTATGTAACGACTTTACCGCGCGGAATTGTTCGAAGAAGCTCGTATAACTTTTGCTTATCCATCTTCGAGC
>JAFSBP010000462.1 GCA_017437205.1 Lachnospiraceae bacterium | reverse complement strand
ATCAGTGCAGGAAGAACTTTGGTTGAAGCTATGGAATGTTATGTACGTGAGAATTATTCGGAAGCAGATGCGGCTCGCAAGGAATTTATGGATCATCTTCATAGCATATATGACTCATCATTCTCGTACCGGTTTTTGATTCGCATGAGAGATTACTCTCAACATGGGCATTTACCAGTAAATCAAAATGGCGAGTGGTTTGGTTTCGATTTGTACCAAGTTCTCTATAAACCTCACTTTAAGCATAATAGTAAAATCAAGCAGCAATTAGAGAAATCTGTTCAGGAAGTGAAGGATGTTTATGGTGACCTGCCCAGACTGTCCTTGGCGATGACTGTTGCGGAGTTTACTGCATACCTCTTGGATATATATAAACAGTTCTGGCAGAATGTATCACCGGCGATTGACGATTCTGCTAAAACATTTTCTGAACTGATTGTATGCCATCCCGAAAATGTTAATGTCCTTGGGAACGGTGAGGCAGCTCTCTTCGTGTACGATGTAGATGATAATGGTATGGCACATGTGGTTTTTACGAATGATGATGCGAAAAAAATGTTGTCTATATTCCAAAATGAAGCAGATGCAGTTGCAAATCGGTATATGACCTCTTGGAATCAACTTAAGGAAGGAACACTGACCTTCAGAGTAATAAACAAATCACAAATCGAAATTGGCACTATGTAGAATTCAAAGCCGATCAACAATCATGTTGGTCGGCTTTGAATTCTATATGACAGTGAGAAAGGAGAACATCATGAACATCCGTAAAAATATAGACTATACCGAAATGTACGAAGCACTCGATGAGCTGATGGCCCAGCACATGCCCCAGATGGGACTGTACTACGAGATCGGGAAAATTGTGTGCCGGAGAACGGAAAAGGGTGCTGCAGTGATGGCATCTGAGTACCTGAACAAGCACTATCCGGATGTGAAGGGTTTCTCTCCCCGGAGCCTCCGCAGAATGCGGGACTTCTACCGTACCTATGAAGGTCGTCCTTCTCTGCTGTCCAGAGCCATGAAGCTGGGATGGACGCTGAATGTGGTGATCATGGAGGCGGATCTGACCATGGACCTGCGGGAGTGGTATACGAAAGCTGCGGAGCAGTTTGGGTGGTCTAAGAGCGAACTGATTGCTGCTATTGATGCCAATGTCCATGAAAGCATGATTCTTCACACCAAGGAGGAAGTGTATCCTCTCGCTGAAAACGATTCTGAAAATGATAAGAGCGAAGATATCAAGATTGTCAACAGAATCGCTGACAGATGGTTACTGAAATTCATAAAGGCGATAATTGGATTATGGAGGTATGCCAGTTCAGGCGGAGTCCTCTATATCAAGATAAGAAACATAGCGGTTATGAGATGTTAGCCTGAGTCTGGGAGCCATGTAAATTCCAGAGATCTTTTCAAAATAATCGCTTGTATTCCATGGGAGAGTATGATAGACTTTGAGTAATGTGCCACCAGTAAAGCAAATCTGGGTATTTGTCGAAACTTGCGAACGAAATATTTGTTTTTTGCAGAACCTGGCCGGTCGAATCTTTGTCCTGTGGATGATATCCATAGTGTCTAAACGAGACAAAAGAAACGACAGCTTTCACAAGAAGGCTGTCGTTTCTTTTGTACTCTTATCTCTTCCCTTTTCCCTATTCTCTCTTCTCTACAGGCTGTCGTTTCAGACTGTCCCCAAAGCACATCATTGCGAGGAGGGGAAGCGAGTCGAAGGCTCTGCGCACTGCTGGAGCATTTGCAGTCAAATCGGTGCGAAGGATGACATCGTTTTTTTGGCGTGCTGCAGTCCATTTTGCAACACGCCCTTTTTTAATGAAATTTGCCTGCGGCAGTGCTCCCTGTGGTGAGATTGTCGGCAGACTGACCGGGAAAAGGCCCTCCGGAAGGATTCCGGAGGGCCGACTTGGGTTATACGTGGATTATGTCATGGCGCTGTACAGGAAGGTGACGACCTGGGCGCGTTTGCAGATGACGGAGGGACCGAAGTGGGTGTCATCCACGCCGCTGGTGATCTTGTTCTCCACCGCCCACAGCACGGCCTCGAAGAAGTAGTCGGACTCCTTCACATCGGCGAAGGGGTTCTTGCTCCCGGTGGGCTTGGTGCTGTTCTGGGCGCGCCACAGGAAGGTGACCACCTGCGCGCGCTTGCAGCTGCCGGTGGGATTGAAGGTGGTGGCGGTGGCACCGCTGGTGATCTTGTTCTCCACCGCCCAGAGCACCGCCTTGTAGAAGTAGTCGCCCT
>JAFSBP010000461.1 GCA_017437205.1 Lachnospiraceae bacterium | reverse complement strand
CCAAGGGATTTGTAGCATCGGTGGGCAGTACCACGCTTTTCATGACTGTAAAAACTTTCATCGATAGAGAGATAAGTACGTCCTTTGAGTTTTGTTTTTTTAAGATAGTATGCCATGATAAAACACCTCAAGGCTTTGCAAGGGCTTTTGATAAAATTTACTACCAAAGATTTATGGCGTTAACTTCTAAAGACGGGAAGAATTTGAACAACAGACTAAAATTTTTAGTAAATTTTTTATTTAAGCATATTGAAATCACAATGTTATTTGTGTTATACTGTGAGCATCAAATACTACATATCGCGTCCTTAAGACCGAAAGGAGGGACTATGGGAAAGAAAAACCCTAACCTTGAATTACCTGAATATCTTTGGAAAGACAGAAAACACTGGATGTGGTTTCCCTTCAGTTTCACCAAATACGCTGTCACGGAAGATCGCCTCTACATCACCCGAGGCTTCTTCTCTAAAACCTATGATGAAACACTCCTTTACCGCATCACCGATCTTACCCTCCGCCGAAGCTTTGCTCAGCGAATGTTCGGTACCGGTACCGTGACGCTGACCGTCCGCGTGGATCGTGACAATATCATAGAACTGAAAAACATTAAAAAGAGTGTGGAGACACGCATGCTGCTCTCCCGCCTGGTGGAAGAATCCCGTAAGGGCAGAAACGTGGTGGGCAAGGAATTCTATGATCTGGGCATGACCGATGTGCATTTCGACATGGATGGCGACGGCCCCGATTTCGATGGACCGGACGGAGAATGATTCTGAAAAATCTTTTTAAACTTTTTTAAAAAAGAGGTTGACAAAACCAACGTTTCATTGTATTATATCATTCGTCCGTGAAACACGGACGATATGCGCGAGTGGCTCAGTGGTGGAGTATCGCCTTGCCAAGGCGAGGGTCGCGGGTTCGAATCCCGTCTCGCGCTTTCAAAAAAGAAATCCGATACCAATATGGTATCGGGTTTCTTTTTTTCGAGTCCGATCCCGGACTCGAAGGTTCGAAGTCTACGCTCCGCTTCGGTCGGTGCATTCACTCCTCCTTCGCCAATATCGCCTCTTTATCCTTCTCCGCCATGCTAATCACACGTCTAAATGCAATGATAATCACCACCATCAAACCGCAGAAGAACCAGAAACAAGGCGCATAGGTTCCAAAGAAATCGTAATAAATATCACCCAACGGTGAACCGAGGCAGAGTCCGAGGGAATTCATTGCCATGAAAACACCTAAAACCTTTGTATAGGACGCTGAGCCGAACAAATCATTGGAAAGCAGAGGAATCATTACCGTTTCCAACGGCATGGCAACGCGGCCCAGCTCCACCGCTGTCATGGCAAACACCATGCCCTGCGTAGAATTGGTACGGGATGCCTTTAACATAAAGGAAAGCGCCGCCGCCAACTCACACATCAGCAGGGTAAACTTAAGCCCTTTCTTATCATATATGTAGCCTACCATAAACTTTGCAACTGTCAGCATCAGGGACGATACTGTCGCCGTAGTGGCGATGAATTCCTCACTCAGACCGACATCCCGCATATTCATAATGCTGACGCTGCCAATACTCTGCAGACTGATTCCGGTGAGAAAGACCAGTGCCGCAGTCAGATAGAAATACGCCTTCTTTCGAGTCTCGCTGTATGGGATACCCACCCAGGCCGCTCCTCTTGGCTTCTTTTTCTGATTACCGCTGCCATCATTCTCTTTCTCTGCATTTTCCTTGAGACACAATAGAATGAAGATACTGATGGACAGCGCAATGATACCGGACAGAATATATGCCTTTCTATATCCAAATGTTTCTCCGTTATTGATGATAGGAGAGATGATTTGTGCTCCGATTGCTCCGCCGATACCGTTCGCAGACATGACAATTCCGGTATATTTACCGATATCTTTATGGAACCAACGCCGAACGATCGTACTCGCCATCGTACCGCCGGAAAATACGATACCTAATCCCCACAGGATACAGCCGAGGTAATACTGAACAATATTTGTGGCCGCGCTGCGCACAAAAAGGGAGCCAACAAGAGAAGCCAGGCCGACACATGCCATTTTCCTGATGCCAAAACGCTGAATCAACGTGCCGAAATACAGCGCTGTGATTACCTGCGTGATATAACGGATACTCGTGCCAAAGGAAAAGGCACTCCGCTTAATCCCCAGTGCTTCGACAACTGCTGCCATATACAAGCCGGGATTACTGCTGCAAAGGCCCAAGCATACAAACTCCATCAAAAAACATGTGATCAGGATAACCCACTTATAGTCTATCTGTACTTTTTTGATCTGCATTTTCATATCTCCCACTTCCTGTTTGTCTTCTTAAATTTTAATGCCGAGGGTGCCATTTTTTGACATCCTCGGCATAGTATAACACTCTTGTCAGCCTGCTACAATTACAGGATAATTACCGGAGCATAACTTAGACTTAATGCAGATCTTGAAAAAAGTGATTGGTAAAGTCTCGGAAAGAGTTCTCATATTCTGAAAACGTCCGGTCTTTACGCCAGTATAAACGTGCCTTCCACGGACCAAACGGATCGATCAGAGGAACATAACGAATGTTCGGATTATGGAGAGCATCCGCATGCTTACTGACAAACGTTATCCCCATATTCTCCGCAACCATCTTTTGCCGTGCCAGAAAAGCGTAGGAGTTATCCTTCGGAAAAGGGATATCATAGAACAAATACAATTGTCTTATCCGCTCATGCACGGGGCCTCCCGGAGCAGTCATAAAGATTCTCTCGTCTGTCAGCATACGGATATCAATTTCCGTCTTCTGTGCCAGCGGATGATCCTTGTGGAGTGCAACTGTCAGACAGGTTTCAAAAAGAAAAATACTGTCCAGTTTGTCGGCATAAAACGGCGGGATATCACTCTCGTAAGCCAACAAAAAACTGTATTGATTAGAAAGCCCTTCCGCAGCCAGACCATCCAATGAAATCGTGGAACAAGACAGAGTATACTTCGTAAACTCTGATGTAAAGGCTGCGATCAAATCTATCCACATGGTAGAATTGACACTGACAATGGAAATATGCGGTCCCTGCTGCTGCAAACTATGTTGCAACTCCTGTTTTGCGCTCTCCAGACAGCCAAATACCTGATTGACATGTTTCAAAAATATCCGTCCCTGAGGATTTAAAGATATCCGGTTGCTCGTGCGGTCAAACAACTGCATACCCAGTTCCTTCTCCAAGCGCGATATGGATGTACTCAGCGCAGGAGCTGAGATAAATAATGATTCTGCCGCATCAGAAATTTTACCTATATCTGCCACTGCCTTAAAATATCTTAACTGCTGAAGTTCCATAAAACTCCTCCCGCCGGATTATTTCTCCGGATCAAGCTCGTCCATCTCTTTCATCCAAAGTGCCGACGATGCGTCACTGGGCATTCTAAGTCCCCCTCTGGGAGAAACGTCCACGCTTCCCACCTTCGGGCCATCGGGCAGACAGGACCGTTTGAACTGCTGGGCAAAGAAGCGCCAATAGAAGGTGCGCAGCCACTTGTAAATGGTCTTATCGTCGTACTGACCGGCAAAGGCATGCTTTGCCATGCGATAGATTTTCGCCGGTCGATAGCCGAAACGAAGGATATAGTACAGGAAGAAGTCGTGAAGTTCGTAGGGTCCCACCAAATCTTCCGTCTTCTGGGCAATGTTTCCATCCTCCTCCGGGGGAAGAAGTTCGGGGCTCACCGGTGTATCCAGCACATCGTAAAGTACCTCTGTCAACTCCCGATCATCGCAGGTGTCCGCATAATGGCGCACTAAATGGCGCATCAATGTCTTCGGCACCGAACCGTTCACGCTGTACATAGACATATGATCACCGTTGTAGGTGGCCCAGCCAAGCGCCAGCTCAGACAGATCGCCCGTGCCGATGACCATACCATTTAAGTCATTGGCCATATCCATCAAAATCTGGGTACGCTCTCTGGCCTGAGCGTTCTCATATGTCACGTTTTTCACAGAAATATCGTGACCGATGTCCTTAAAATGCACGGTCACCGCGTCACGAATGCTCACCTCGCGGAGGGTCGCACCCAATTTTTTCACCATCGTACAGGCATTCGTGTAAGTGCGGTCTGTGGTCCCGAATCCCGGCATGGTCACTGCCACGATCCCACTTCTGGGTAAACCAAGCAAATCAAAGGTGCGGGCCGTCACCAAAAGTGCCATCGTCGAATCCAGGCCGCCGGAAATACCAAGTACCGCACAGGTACAGCGAGTGTGCTCAAGACGCTTTTTCAGACCCATCGCCTGAATCGTCAAAATCTCCTCACACCGCTTTTCTTTCGTAGCTTCCTCACGTGGAACGAAAGGTGACGGATCAATATATCGGTCTAATTCCAGTTCTTCTTTCTCCAAGGTAAAGTTCACAGTACAATACACCGTACTGTCCGCCGGGATGCTTCCCAATCTTCTGCGCTCACTGCGGATACGCTCCAAATCCAGATCCCCATAGATTGCACCGAAACCAAACTGCTCAGACTCTGCCAAAACTGTTCCATCTTCTGCAATCAGATTGTGTCCGGAGAATACCACATCCTGCGTGGACTCGCCCTCGCCCGCATTGGCCAAAACATAGCCGCAAACCAGTCTTGCAGACTGTCCGGTGATCAGCTGATAGCGGTACTCGCTCTTTCCGGTCAGCGCATTGCTGGCCGATGTATTCACGATTACTGTCGCGCCCGCCAATGTATGCGCAGTGCTCGGAGGACAGGGAACCCACACATCCTCGCAGATTTCCGCCGCAATCACTAACTCAGGGATATTCTCACAGGCAAGCAAAATATTTGTTCCAAACGGCACCGGATATGTCTCGCCCTTTTCGTCGGTGAACATCACCGGCTCCGCCACCTCATCGCCGGCGCTAAAATATCTCTTCTCATAAAACTCAGAATAATTGGGTACATTTTTCTTCGGCACGAAGCCAAGTACTCTTCCGCGGTGCAGAATGGCCGCCACATTATAAAGGCGCATGCCCTTCTCCATCGGAAGCCCTACCGCGATCACCGCATCCACCTTTCGCGTCGAATACGCTAATTTGCGCAGTGCCTCCATGCACGCATCCACCAGACTGCTCTGCAGTAAAAGATCACCACAGGTATAACCGCAGATACACAGTTCCGGGAAAACGATAACCTTCGCTCCCTTCTCTCTGCATGCGCTGATCTGTGCCTTAATTTGACTTAAGTTATACTCCGGGTCAGCCACCCTAATCTTCGGGGTAGCGGCTGCCACTCTAAGAAAATGATCATTCATGGATTATTCCTCACTCTCTCTGTATGTTCACAAACATATTTCTCACATTATACTCCATAACCTTCGACTCCGTCAACAAAATCCTTTTCCGCCTCAGCCCTCACCGGTAAGGTCCACAAACACCGGCTCATGGTGGATTGCGGACAAAAACACCTCTGTCAACTCCTTCAGACTGATCCGCAGACTAGATGTATTCACGCAAGGGTGACACCCAAAATACTCACCGTTTAACACATCCCGGTCAATCAACAACTGCACCTGATTCTCAGTGTCGTTCATCAGGCCCATCACGCTGACTGAACCCGGAGAAATGTGAAGAAATTTCTGCATAAACTCTGGCTCCGCAAAGGAGAGGCGGGCACTGTTTATCTGCTTTGACAATTCCTTTGTCTTAAATTTTTTATCGCCCGGCATCATCAACAGGTAGAATTTCGTCTTCTGCTGATTGCGCAAAAACAGGTTCTTGCAGATTACCGCGTCAAGCTTTTCGTCCACCGCCGCGCAGGCCTCCATTGTTTTCGCCTCGCCGTGATCGATCCGTGAATAATTCATCTCCAGCCGGTCAAGGAGGTCATATGTGGTCAGTTCCCGCTCTCTGCGATACTTTGTATCATGCGGTCTTCCGACTACCAATTCCAGCGTCTCGCTTCGCTTCTCCATCGGCCCGCAATACCAGCCGATTCGTCCGCGACACTTTACATAACAGCCGATAGACGTCTCCCAGATCACTGAAAGCTCATCTCCTGCCTTTATTTCCAATCTTTCATCACAGTAATCGTCACAGTGAAGCTCTCCCGTCGTAGGTTCCTCCTGACCGCGGATCTTAAGTCCCATCTTCTGCCAGGTATGCCCTGTCGGAACCAAAAACTCCCGTCCGGAGCTCAGATGCCGAAGCAAAAGCATATCTCCCCGCTCCTCCAAAAGTTCCACCTCACTGTCAAAATATTGAATATGGATGGCAGGTGCCACAGGCTCTTGATCTTCCAATGCAATCGCACAAGGGAACTCGTCGAAAAACTCCCATGAAAGTTCACTCATCTCTGCGTCCTGATCCGGGATCAACAGCGCATTCAACTGGCCCACCTGCTTTAGCCCACAGCCGCCGTCGATTGCGATGATATTTTTCTTCTGCTCAAAGATCGGTGCCACGCACTCTTTTTGGTCGTCATAAAGGCAGACCGGCCAATGGCCCACAACCATATATCGCTCAAAAAAATACTCCTTTTTCAAAAAAGCATCGTTTTTTAGAAACGGCTCCGCAGGAAGCCCTTCCACCTGCGTCAGGTCGTCCGTAGGCAATCCCCCGTGGACGAAAATATATCTTCCCGATTCTAAAACCACCGGACGGGATGCCAAAAAAGCGATTTCCTCATGGAAATGATCCCGCAGCCTCGCGCGGTATTCAGCTGCATTTTCCTCGGTCAGCTTATCCACAAGAAGCCCGATATCCGCCATCATATCCGTGATCAGTCCACCGCCCCAGCACTCCTTCATCCAGCGGACAAACTGACAAAAACGCGCATCTGCACCCTCGGTCTCATCCGTCAGAAACTGAAGCCGATGCAGATCCACATTCCCCATGGAGACATACACCTGCTCCCGATCAGAAAGCTCCATCACATACTGAAGCGTGCGCAGACTGTCCGGACCTTTGTCCACCAGATCGCCCACAATCACCAGAATATCATTGCCGGAATAATTCACTTTTCTGAGCAGCTGGATCAGATGATTCAAATGCCCGTGAATGTCGCTCACGGCGATGATCCTCTGTCCATGTGCAGCCTCTATCTTTTGAATCGTTGTCCTCATTTTTCTTCCTCCTCCGGCCACCGCAGTGCCATCTATACAAATGCCGCCGTCCCGCGATGCAATACCGAATCCTCAAACCTTTATAGAGTTCTTTGTGCACGCACAGAGCTCTGCAAGGCTCATTTTATCATATTTTCTGCCGGAACTCAACTCTTTATCCCCTTACGCACAGAAAAAACCGGACTGCCGCACCTTAAGCACGACAGCCCGCCCATAAAACACTTTATTCCGCGACCCACACATCACCGCCGGTGATCGTCGCCTCTGTGATATAGTAAGCCCCTTTTACCACATTGCCTGCCTCCACATCGATCTTCCCGGTAAACTGAATCATAACGGTATCCCCCGTCTCAATATTCAGGCGATCAATATACCGTCTGATCCGCTGATCATCTGCGGGCACCCTAAACACCATTCCGTCCTCCGGATTTTCACACAGAATGGAGTCATCTACCAGAATATAATCTTCACCGATCTCGACCACCGTACCAGCCAGTGACTGAGTATACGGTTCAATTTCTGCCTCGCTCCCATTCTCCGTGGCGTATTCGATGATCTGCCCAGCAGCCCCCTCCCCGATGTGATAGAGATATGCCCAGTTAAGCACATTCGTCCATACATATCCATCCTCAGTCACATAGAATACTTTTTTGTAAGCCCCCAGCGTCTCCGATGTTGCGGTAAAACTGATATAATTTCGGTCACCGCGATTCCAAGAATTGTCATCCACATTCTCTGCCGTTTGACAACCGGACAATATCTGCCAGATCACATCGTCATTATCCAACTGGAAATGCCCTTTTTCATTCATTCCTTCGCATAAAGTAAAGCGGCTAAATTTCAAGTTTTCCGACAGATTATAGCTCTCCAAAAGATCTCCAAAGGTGGCCGGCGGATTATACTCGTCATGCATAAACACATAGAACTCTCCTTCCATATCCGCAGCAACCAGCCGCTCCTCGTTCACGCCTAGGATCCGGCGCACCTCGAAGGTCTGATGATAGACCTTATCCGTGTAGTCATCATACCCTTCCGCTTCGCAGCTACCGATCACCTCACCAAGTGCTTCTTCGCTCAGGGGTCGATTGACCGCTCCCGCGCGGGATACGTATTTTCTGCCGTCCAGTGTCATGCTCAAATATTTCTCACATATGGTCCTATCTTCCCACGGCCACACATATAGTCCACTCTCTCCACCACTAATTTTAACCTCTCTGTATGGGCGGAGCAAGCCGCCCAATAACACCGAGTTTGTCTCTCCGCCTGAGAGCTGTAGCAACAGAAGTATTCCAGCGAGTAACACCACCGCACAGCTCGCTGCAACAGCCACCCATTTCAGCCACCCACCATGACGGACAATTTTCCCTCCGGTGTAGGCAGTTGCCTCCTCCACATATTTCTCGTTGATATTTCCAATGGTTTCGGAAATCCTTTTCCTTCTCATAGATATACTCCTTCCCTGATCAAATGCTTCCTTAGCTTCTCCCGCACTCGGAAGAGCCGAACCGATACTTGATGGCTACTGATGGAAAAAAGCGTTGCAAGATCCGCAATCGACTCCCCGTGCCAATAACGGCGGACAAACAAGATGCGGTTTTCCCGAGGTAACGTCGCAAGAAAGTCATCAATAATACGGGCAACCTCCTTGACATCGAATTCTTCCTCGACTGAGTACGCCACGGCAAAACAGTTCTCAAGCTCATCCAGCGCGACATCGTAGCTGCTGTTTCGCTTCGCTGCGGTATTCGCGTGAT
>JAFSBP010000460.1 GCA_017437205.1 Lachnospiraceae bacterium | reverse complement strand
GTGTAACCTTTTTCAAGAGAAAGACTTATCAGTTGGTCAATGATCTGTTCTTTTAAGGTTTCATTTTCCAATAGGGCAACAATTAAGTTGCTGTTGAAGGTTCCGGACGCAGTGAGCGGTGTGAGGACGAGGATTGGATCCACACCAAATGCTTTTGCTTCCCGGAGAAGACGGTCAGCCCCGGGCGGCTCGATCAGGGTACCGTCCAAGGTGAAACCGTAGGAGAAAATGCAGAGCGCACGCAGAAAGGGCAGGGTTTCCCGGAGAACATTCGGGCGGATGAACGGGTAAGCGTAGCCCTCCAGCGCAGTCTCATCGGTGGGGAAATCTGTATAGCGGATAATCAAAAATTGTCCCGGCACAAGGGAAATTTCTGACTGAGCGTTCTGGGTTAAAAAAGGATTGCGTTGCAATAATTCCCGCACACTGATTCCGTACTGCGATGCAATGGAAAAGGCGGTATCACCCGGCTGCACCTGATGAATAATTTCCGGGATAAGGACCAATAGTGCCTGACCGATCACCAACGTGTCCTCCGCGCCCAGTTGATTATCGTACCGGAGGCGATCCGGAGAAACGGAGAAGGAAGCAGCGATGGAGAAAACCGTGTCCCCAGGCTGAACAATATAGATCATAAAAGCCTCGAAGAGCGTTTTTAATAGTATATGCAGGGAATTAATGGAGACAGCCGGTTTGTAAATAATTTGCAAGAAACGAATTGGCTATTATTTTGGGGAAATGTAAAAATGCCAAAATTATTTTGGTAATAAAATAACAAATCAAAAAAACAGCGATGAAATTTTGGGAAAAACAAAAATTTGTGCAAAACACTTGACATGCGGGGATAGTTGTGTTATTCTGTCTGAAAATCGTTCTTCACAAGGACAATACAGATATACATACTTAAATGCAGTGAAGGGAATGAGTAGGTACCGAGGCTGGCGCAGAGAGCTGCCGGAAGGTGCGAGGCAGTGCAGGCAGATACTGAAGGTTCTCCCGGAGCAGCCGGATCAAGGGCGCGAGCTTGTGTAAGTCCGGACGGGTTTATCTCCGTTATGAGGATAGTTGAGTGGCCGTTTTACGGCAATGAGAGTGGTACCGCGAAGTTTAGCCTTCGTCTCTTAGTGTTAGGAGATGAGGGCTTTTTTTGTGATAAGTCTCCGGACTGCGATCATGGACCGGGCATGCTTGCATGCATCGGTACATGAGCATAGGACGGGACAACAGATATGAGCAAAAAAGCTACGCGAAGCGGAGCGATTTGCGAATGTCTGTTAGGGATGCGAGAGTCGCGACAGCGACGTAGCAGCCCGTAAGACTTATCACTATTATATAGTAAAGGAGGGATTTTATGATACTTACCGGAGCACAGATTGTCATTGAAGTGTTGGCAGAGCAGGGTGTAGATATGATTTTTGGCTACCCCGGCGGCTCAGTCCTTCCTATTTACGAGGAATTATATCATCAAAAGCATCGCATTCGTCATATTTTGACGGCGGATGAGCAGGGCGCGGCGTTTGCGGCGGACGGTTACGCGAGGGCGACCGACAGAGTAGGTGTCTGCATGGCCACCAGCGGTCCCGGCGCGACGAACTTGGTTACGGGTATTGCATCGGCGTTTATGGACAGTGTCCCCATGGTGGCGATCACCGGAAACGTACCCACCGGACTCATTGGTCAGGACAGTTTCCAGGAGGTGTACATCGCCGGTATTACCCTTCCCATCACGAAGCATAACTTTTATGTGACAGATGTGAATCAGCTGGCGGACATACTTAGAAAAGCCTTTGCCATTGCCCAGTCCGGACGAAAAGGTCCGGTGTTGGTGGACATTCCGAAGGATATTTCCACGGCGACGGCTGAGTATGAGCCGGAGCCTTCCCAGACGAATACATATCGAACGAAGATTGTTCCCGAGCAGATTGAGGAGGCGACGAGGCTGATCAATCAAGCGAAGCGGCCGGTAATCTACTGTGGCGGAGGCGTTACTGCTTCCTGTGCCGGTGCGGAATTAGCCGAACTGGCGGGGAAGGCGGATATTCCCGTGACCCACACATTGATGGCAGCCGGAGTTATGGGCTACGGCGAGCGGTTAAACTTAGGCATGCTGGGTATGCATGGCTGGGTGGCGGCGAATCAGGCGATTGCCGAGGCAGATTTGGTGTTGGCCATCGGAACCCGCTTCAGTGACCGCGTGGCGCAGAACCGTCGAACCTTTGCCGGAAAGGCGAAGATCCTGCAGATCGACATTGACCCAAGCGAGGTCAATAAAAATGTGCAGGTGGACTACAGTATTTTGGGCGATGTGAAGGATGTGCTCACTGCACTTCTTCCGAAGATAAATAAGCGTCGGCACCCCAGTTGGATGAAGATGATCGAGGGCTGGAAACAGGAGGATTATCACCCCGTGGATAGCGAGGAGGTGTTAAAGCCTCACCAGATTATCGGCATAATCGGGGAGATGACCGGCGAGGAAGCCATCTACACCACCGATGTGGGGCAGCATCAGATGTGGACAGCGCAGTACTTAAAGCACCTGACGGCCTGCAACTTCCTCACCAGCGGAGGACTCGGAGCCATGGGCTACGGCTACGGGGCAGCCATCGGAGCGAAGCTGGCGAAGCCGGAAAAGCCGGTAATCCACATCACCGGAGACGGTTCCTTCCACATGAATCTGACAGAGGCCTGCACGGCGGTCAGCTACAAACTGCCGATTATCACCGTTATCATGAACAATTCCGTTCTCGGCATGGTGCGGCAGCTGCAGACCTATTTCAATCACGGTCTGTTTATGGCGACGGAGCCGGAGCGGGAGACGGACTTCGTGAAGGTGGCAGAGGGCTTTGGCTGTATCGGCTACCGGGCGACCACACCTGCCGAATTCAGAGAAGTGTTTGCGAAGGCATTGAAGTCTGAGCGTCCCGTGTGGATCGACTGCATTGTGGACCGCGAGGAGCGCGTGCTGCCGATGATCCCGCCGGGAAAAGGCGTGGAGTCAGTGATCATGCACTAAGGAGGACATTATGGAGAAAGCAGTACTCAGTTTGGTGGTAGAAAACCACGCAAATGTTTTGGCCCGCGTGGCTTCCCTATTCAGCCGTCGCGGTTTCAATATTGACAGCTTGACGGTGTCCGCGACGGACAATCCGGAGATTTCCCGAATCACTATTGTGACCCAGGGCGATGCTCAGGTGCTGAAGCAGATCATTCAGCAGACGGACAAGCTGATCGAGACGAAGCTGGTCTTTGTCTTAGATTCGGAGAAGAGTCTTCTCAGAGAGCTATTGTTGATCAAGGTGGCTGCCGACGATGACAGCCGTAG
>JAFSBP010000459.1 GCA_017437205.1 Lachnospiraceae bacterium | reverse complement strand
TCCAGCAAAATATCTTTGCCCACCACACCGATATCGGCGGCACCCCGTTCCACGTAGATGGAGACATCGGAGGGCTTCACCCAAAAATAACGGACACAGCATTCTTTGTTTTCAAAGATCAGCTTTCGGTTCTGCTCGCGGATGGAGGGGCAGCCGTAGCCGATGGATTCAAAGCGGTCATAGACTTTCTCTCCGAGACGACCTTTGGGTAGAGCGATATTAATCATTTTCTTCATCGGTAACCAGACCTCCTTCCGTAAGGGTTAAGCGTGTTCTGTACTTTAAGTTGGCGGGAACCGCCTGCTGGACCTGTAAGGAAACACCGTCCTCAATGAGCTTTTTGACTGTCTCCGCCAGGATGGCCGGAGAGACCTCGGGAGAGTAAATCAGCAAGGTGTCCACATCGTAGGGGGAGCGTCTGGGTGCCAGACTTTCTAACGAGGAAAGGTAGATGGCAAAACCAACCGCGCCGGCATCCTTGCTAAAGCGTGTCATCAGGCTGTCATAGCGACCACCGGAGAGAACGGGAGTGGGAACGCCCTCAATATATCCCTGAAAAATAATGCTATTGTAATAGCTCATATCGTTGACGATGGAGAAATCCAAATTGATCCGGTCACCATATCCAGATGCATCCAGCATCTGACAAACAGTTTCCAGTTCAGCGATCGCCTCATCAGCCTGAGCATTCGGACTTAACTCCTTTAATTTAGGGAGAATGGTTAGTGCAGGACCGTATAGCGCGGTGAGTTCGGCAAGACAATCTGAAAATTCATCAGAGAGTCCCAATTTGGTGCAACACTCGCGGATACCCGGAACATTTTTTGCACTCAATGCCTCCAAAAGTTCACTCTGCCCGCTGCCGGAAAGATTAGCATCCTCCAAAATTGCGGTGATCACACCCATGTGGGAGAGATCCAAGAGATAGTCGGAGCTTATAGTGCGAAGGCTTCCCGCAGCCAGCATCACTGCCTCGCCGGTGGCGTAGAGGTCAATCTTTCCGATGGCCTCCAGACCAATCTGCATAATCTCGCGATATTCGTGAGAACCGCGCTCTGCACGGTATACATTTTCATGGTAAAACAGCTTCTGCACGGTGTCTGTATCGGCAGAGCAGTTCTTTGCAATGGAGAGGGTTACGTCCGGCTTCAACGCGCGAAGGTGCCCGTCAAGATCGGTGAAGGTAAGGACGCTGTCACTGACGAGAAAACGTTTGTTTTCAACATAGAGATCATACTCTTCGAACTTGCTCATCTTATACTGGTGATAGCCGTACCGGCGAAATAGCTGACGAAGATCGGAGACAATGGTCTCTTCGGATTTCTGTAAGAATTTTGGCTGAGTCATGAAACACCCTCCCTGTAAAAGTATGAGGAGAGTATAACACAGGTTGGCACTTTAGTCAAGTAGCACGATAAAATCTGAAAGTAAAAATCATAACAAAAAAAGTTGCCTGATTAAAGATTTTCGAGTACAATAAGTACAAAATACTAATTCGAGGATAATAACCATGATTATCACCTTAACCTTAAATCCATGCATCGACCAAACCACCTGGGTGGAAGGGCTGGAAATTGGCGGAACTAACCGCGTTAAGAAAGTAAAAAAAGAGATTGGCGGCAAAGGAATCAATGTGAGTACCGCATTGATTCAGCTGGGATATCAAACGCAGGCTTTAGTCTTTACTCACGAGCAGGAGACACTTTCAGTGGTGACAGAACTGAACAGAAGGGGGATTACCTGCGAGAGCATAACGGTCCCCGGAGAACTTCGGACAACCTTAAAGGTGTTTGACTGCGAGAAAAAAGAGATGACCGAGTTTAACGAGCGCGGCAGTG
>JAFSBP010000458.1 GCA_017437205.1 Lachnospiraceae bacterium | reverse complement strand
TTCCAATGGAATGCCCGCGTCTGGCGGTTTCAGCAATGTAATGGATATACTCCGGATATCCATTCGTCACAAAAAAAGTAGCTTTAACCTGATATCTGTCAAGAATATCCAATAACTCCTCTGTATATTTGGACGGTCCGTCATCAAAGGTAAGATAGATGACCTTTCCTCTGGCAAGCAGCTCTGCCTCTGTCATCCCATTCAGCACAGCACTCTCCAATAGTTTTTCCAATGCGGCAGCGTCAATCGTATCTCCCCACTTTATTCCTGCCAAGTATTCCGGAAGCACAGCCTGATATTCCGGTTCTTGCGACAGCGCATCTGTAGTAATTTCAGCATCCGAATCACTTCCCACTTCTTTGCTCTGCTCATCAGACGACACGTCTGCCGACATTTCCACTCCACTCATCCATGTCGTCAGGATCACACCGCCAATCATCATAATAAATAAGAATGCGATAAATACTACCGCATACATGTTACCTCGCTTTTTCATTCCCATCCCTCGTATTTCCTCTCCCCCGGAGATTTCTCTCTTTTAGTTAAGTATACCACATCTTTTTTTCTTGAAAAGAGGTCAAAATAATTTGTAACAAAAATTTAATCTTTTCAACAATTTTGTAACATTTTTTCTCCTTGCAAGATTCTTTTCTCTATGGTATTTTATATTTGTCGACGCCTTCCTGCGAGAATAAATGCCTCACGCACAAATTACCAGGCGTCATGGAGGTTTATATGATCAGTAAATCATCTGAATGTACGGTTACCGTAGCTGAACAATTAAAAGACGGTCCCGGATCTGTTCAGTTTACGAACTTCATTGCCAGTCCCTCGGATCTTTGTGATAAAGGTCGCCTATTCAGTAAAGTGACCTTGAAGCCCGGTTGCGGCATCGGCTATCACACCCATGAAACAGACACCGAACTCTACTACATCACAAAAGGTACTCTCGCCTACAATGATAACGGAGTGAATACCGCCGTCTCTGCCGGAGATGTCACCGTTTGTCCTCCCGGTGAGGGGCATTCCATCACCAATATAGGGGATGAAGACTGCGAATTCATTGCTTTGATTCTATATGTGTAACAAAAAGCTGTTGCAAAACCACGTAGCTCTAGTTTTGCAACAGCTCTTTCTTTTGCTTACTTTCTAAATTTAATCCATATATCTGAACAATTTCCACCAACGGAGATTTCAGAATGTCATCGCAAGTCACCAGCCTTCCCCCGTCACTGTCCAAGTCATATCCAAACCGGTTCCACGCATACCAAATCAAATACGAGCAATGGGCACCAAACCATGCCTCATCCACCCCCGGTGCCTTCTCACCCAACCATCCGGCAAGCAGTCGATAGGAGATGTCATTCAAATGCTCACGCCCAAAGGAGACCACTTCCTTTTTTAGTTCTTCATCTGCTCCCTTCACCCGCAACACCACAAAATTGGAATATCTCTTCCAATGGCTAACACCTACGATCGCAGACCTTTCCCCCAGAGATACGCTCTCTAACACCGCATACTCATTAAGCACAAGTCCTGCATGCCCGTGCCTCCATCCGATGCTATGGGTAGAAAAGGTAAGGAGAATATCTCCCGGTTGCAAATCCACCAAAACGATCCGCTCATCCTCCTCCCTGCGATCTTCTCTGGTAAACCAGCCAAGCAATGAAACACAGTCTGTATCCCTCGGCTCAAATACAGCATTCTGAAGCTTAAGTGCAAGTTCAAATTGTTCTTCTGAAATCAGCTTTTCAACCGCTTGTTCTCCTAATCCGGTCTGGAGAAACAAGGTCTCTCTATCTGTCTCCTCTGTGATGAAAACCCGGTCATATTCCGGAACGCTATATTCTTCCCGGTGTGCCCAATGAGCCTGAAGCAGATAATTTACCGAATATACCACGAAGCAGATCACCACTACCGATATAATCCGATGCCGCACTCTCTTCCACACATAAAAAAACATGGAACACTAATCCTTTTTTGAAATAGTGTTCCATTTCATGTACTTTTTATACGTTAGACGGCAAAATCTCAGACATATTTTTCCACTGTCACATTCAGTTTTCCTTTTTTGCTCACACCATCCTGTGCCAGATACCTGAATTTGCCGAATCCTCTGACGGAAATCACTTCGTTCTCTTTTACCGAATAACTGTTGTTCTCACAGAGCTTTCCGTCCACAAACACCCGTTTTAAACGAAATAGTTCCAAACTATCTCCACGTGACAGATTGTACACCTTGGAAATCAATGCATCCAGTCTGACTGAAGCGACTTGTACCCGCACGTTCTCCATCTTCCGAAGGACTGCAGATGCAGGCAATTCCTCAACAATCTGACATCGAACCGGTGTATGCCTGATCTGGCTCAGTTCCGAGACCAGAAATCCGGCCATCTTGTCCGTGCAAAAAATATACGCCACATTGTCACAGAGGATAATGTCCCCGATGGTACTGCGCTCCACGCCCAGGCTCATCAGTGCTCCCAATACGTCCCGATGGTTCAAATTGTCCGCAAATTTCTGCTGATTCGGCTCTGCCTTGATACAGCAGATCGGAAAGGGCTCCTCATAACCCATCATCGTTTCGCTGCCAAGCCTCGCCATCTGCCGCTCGCAGTTCTCCATTCCGCCGTACAAGGTATACGGCACGTGGGGAAATTCTCTGGCCGACTGCAAAAATAAGCTGGTCTCCATCAAGTTCAAAAAGCCGGTGAACTGATACTGATAATTTGTGTATGCCCGCTCTGCCAACTCAAGAAAGCGTTTCTTTAACTGCGCTTCCTCACTCATTTTGCCACCACCTTGCGGATATCGTCGATGTGCCCCATCACCAATAAATGCTCCTCTTTCTTAAACACATAGCTGGGCCCGGAGAAGGGACGGATTCTGCCATCCCGTTTTACTGCTAAAATGTTCAGATTATATTTTTTACGGAAATCCATCGGCATGGGATTGCCCACCCACTTTGGATTGGGTTCAATCTCGTACACAGAATAACCGTCGGACAAATCAATGCAGTCAAAGATACTGTCAGAGCTCTCACTGATCGCCAACCGTCTCGCCACATCCTTTTCCGGATAAATCACCTCGTCCGCACCGTTGCGAAGCAAAAACTTTGCCTGAATATCCTCTTCTGCTTTACTGAATACCTTCTTCGCCCCCAGTTCTTTCAGCGAACAGGTTACTTCAAGACTGCTCTGAAAATCTCCGCCGATGCACACAAAGCAGGCATCAAACTCGTCCACACCGAAGCTCTTTAACACCGCCGGATTGGTACAATCTCCCACCTTCGCACTGACCACATAAGGCAACATATCCTCAAGATTCTCTGAATTCCGATCCACAATCATGATCTCACACTTTTCTTTTGCCAGTTCCCGGCATAGATGGTGTCCAAAGGAACCCATTCCCACAATTAAAAATGATTTCATCTCTACCTCACCCTATCGTAATATTTTCGACCGGAGCTGTCACCGGCGGCAATGCTCTCTTTTCCAAAAGCGCAGAACCGAAGGAAATACTTCCCACACGTCCGCAATACATCAAAAAGATAATCACTAATTTTGATACTGCATTCAATTCTCTGGTAATCCCCGTGGTCATTCCAACAGTTCCTCCCGCGGAGAAGCATTCAAATAATACATCCACCACACCAATATTCTGGATTGTACAAATCACCAGTGTGCCGCAAAGCACCAGCATCAGATTGGCAAAAAATACATATGTCGCCTTTTTC
>JAFSBP010000457.1 GCA_017437205.1 Lachnospiraceae bacterium | reverse complement strand
TCTTTGTGCAGGGGGCGGCAATCAGCAAGGAGCTTCGTGAGGAACTTCGCGTTGCAGGAGTTAAGGTCCGTGAGTATGACGAGTTTTATCCGGCGGTGAGCAGTTTTTCTGAGGGTACGGCGGTGCTGCTGGACATGAATAAAGTAAGCTACGCTCTGGTAAAGAATTTGAAGGATGGGGTGAAGGTAATCAACCGTCAGAATCCTTCCGTGCTCATGAAGGCGATAAAGAGTCCCGTCGAGGCGGACAATATGCGCAAAGCTCACATTAAAGACGGCGTGGCGATGACCAGATTTATTTACTGGATCAAGAAAAATGTGGGAAAGATTCCGATGGATGAATACAGTGTGGGCATAAAATTGGAGGAGTTTCGCCGTGAGCAGGAGGGTTTCATCGAAAACAGCTTTGAGCCTGTATGCGCTTACGGGGCAAATGCAGCCCAGTGTCACTATTCCGCATCGGAGGACAATTGTGCGGTGATTGAGCCGAAGGGCTTCTTCCTCTGCGATTCCGGCGGACAGTATTATGAGGGAACCACGGATATTACCAGAACAGTGGCAGTCGGAGAATTGACTGAGGAAGAAAAGCTTCATTTCACGCTGGTGCTGAAAGGAATGTTAAATCTGGCGGCTGCAAAATTCCTTTACGGATGCCGCGGAATCAATTTAGACTATCTGGCAAGGCAGCCATTGTGGGAGAAAGGTTTGGATTTCAATCACGGCACCGGACATGGCGTGGGATATCTGCTGAATGTGCATGAGGCGCCCAATGGCTTCCGTTGGAAGATTGTGCCGGAGAGAAATGACAGCTGCGTGTTGGAGGAAGGAATGATCACCTCCGATGAACCGGGAATATATATTGAAGGAAGTCACGGAATTCGTACCGAGAATCTGATTCTCTGCAAAAAGGCGGAAAAGAATCAGTACGGTCAGTTCATGGAATTTGAGGCACTGACTATGGTGCCCATCGATCTGGATGCGGTGGATGTGACACTGCTTAGTGAGGCTGACAAGGCGAGACTGAATGCATATCATCAGGACGTCTTTGAAAAAATCGCGCCTCATCTGAACGAGGAAGAGGCGGCTTGGCTGAGAGAGGCTACCCGTCCGGTGTAAAGAGGAATCAAGAAGCAATGAGCGACAGGGAGTTAGAGACGCGGTTGAATGAAGCCGCAGAGCTTTTGCATCTGTATGACGATGTACAGATTTTGGAAGATGATGAAAAGTTTACCGAGGAGGAACGGCTGAAAGCGGCCGTTCCTGCTTTGCTGTCCTGGTTTGATCGCAATGCGCGGATATTGCCATGGCGGGAAGAACCGCTTCCTTACTATGTATGGGTATCGGAGATTATGTTGCAACAGACGAGAGTGGAGGCAGTGAAGCCTTACTTTGAGCGTTTTCTTAAGGCGTTGCCGGAAATCAGAGCGCTCGCCGAGGCCGATGAGGATCGATTGCTGAAGCTCTGGGAAGGCTTGGGCTATTATAACCGGGTCAGAAATATGAAGAAGGCCGCAGGTGAAATTGTGGAGCGTTATGGTGGAGAGATGCCTTCACAGTATCATGAACTGTTGTCTCTTCCCGGAATTGGCTCCTACACAGCGGGGGCAATTTCCTCTATCGCTTTCGGAAAAAAGGTTCCCGCGGTGGACGGAAACGTGCTGCGTGTGATTTCACGTGTGATTGAGAGTAGGAACGATATAGCCAAGGACACTACAAAGAAAGAGATGGAAGCGCTCCTTCTTCGGGTGATGCCGGAGGATAAGCCTGGCGAGTTTAATCAGGCGCTGATGGAGGTAGGTGCTACAGTATGTATTCCAAGAGGGGAGCCACTGTGCGAGGAGTGTCCGTTTAAGTCGCTTTGTCTATCGTGCCTTCATGGGACGACCGGAGAGATTCCGGTGAAAACAGCGGCGAAAGCCAGACGGATCGAGGAAAGAACCGTACTTTTAATACACGACGGGAAACGCGTGTTGGTGAGAAAACGTCCGGAGAAAGGACTTCTCGCCGGACTGTACGAATTTCCAAATGTTTTAGGTTGGCTGGGCGAAGAGGAAATCAAAACACAGGTGTGTGAGCTGCTCGAATCGGATAGTGTGCAGAAGAATGGAATAGAAAATGCTACAGTCGTCCCTGCCGGGGAGGCGACGCATATCTTCAGCCATGTGGAGTGGCGGATGAAAGGTTATCTCATCCGGGTGCCGTCAGATTGTCTTACTAAAGAAAAGGCAACCGGCATTGAACAATTGAAAACAGAAAAAGCGATACCGAACGCGTTTGCTGCATACACAAGAAAAATTACTGAGATATTAAATGACGACGAAAAATAATTCGTTCGATTTTAAAATGACAGAAATTCACTTGCAGAATAATGGTAAAAATGCACAAAAACAGATAAGTAAAATTGTGTAATATGTCAAGTGCTACAAAATTATAAAAAACGCAAAAAAGCACTTGTAATTGTAAAAACACATGGCTATAATA
>JAFSBP010000456.1 GCA_017437205.1 Lachnospiraceae bacterium | reverse complement strand
TTGTTTTCCTTAAATGACATCACTGCAAATCCAACCATCTGCGCACAACAGCCTGCAACAGCAGCGCCTCCGGCCAAACCGGTCAGTCCGAATACGTTACAGATCGCTGCACTGGAAATCGGCAGTGTGAGCGCCATACCGGTCAGTACAGAAACCACGATACCCATCAAAAACGGCTGAAGCACTGTAGCGCGTTTGATGGTTTCGCCTACCGCACTTGCCACTTTGCCGACAGGCGGAGCAATCAGATAAGAAAGTCCTACACCAACCAAGATCGTCACCGCAGGAGTAACCAAAATATCTACCTTTGTCTCTTTAGAAACAATCTTTCCGCACTCAGCAGCCACAATTGCAATAATCAGTACCGCCAGCGGGCCGCCCGCACCGCCAAGCTGATTGGATGCATAACCCACAGTAGCGAGGGAAAACAGTACCAGAGGCGGACACTGCAGCGCAAAACCGATCGCAATCGCCATCGCCGGACCGGACATTGCCGACGCAAAGTTTCCAATCTCCACAAAAAGGTCAATTCCAAACTGCTGTCCTATCGTCTTAATAATTGTTCCGATCAGCAGGGAGCAAAAAAGTCCCTGTGCCATCGCGCCGAGGGCATCCACTCCGTAGCGCTTTGCGGATATCTCAATGTTTTTTCTCTGAAAAAATGCTTTTACTTTTTTCATTTGTATCTCTCCTTTCCCGAAAGAAAAATAGTCCGTCAAGGTGTCATGACACCCATCAAGACTATTATAAATTTCTTCTTTAAATTGTCAATAGTTTCTTTGGAGAGAATTGACAAATTACTTCGTTGGTTTTTAGTGATTTTTCCTAAACTTACCCGTGATAAAGCAGCCCGGCCTCCTCAAGCGCGGTCTTTACCCGCAAAAACACTTCCTCGCTGGGGCATTCAACGGTATGAAGATGGATTCCATCGGTGAGTTCACTGAGCGCATGTGCACTCTCCTCCGTCACGCGTTTTACAAACTGTCCGACGTCGTAGCGGGACGATAACTCAAGCATTCCGCAAAGTTCTCCATACACCGGATGCTCCACAATTACATCCACCACCCGACAGCCGTGATCAACGCAGATATTCAACTCTTCCTCCATACGACCTGCGTTGTGCAGACAGGCAATTTTGTGAGACACACCGTTTTTTTCCAAGGCGGACAGTAACACATATCCGCGGGGCGTCGCAGAAATCTCCGCACCTCCGGCACGCAAAATTGCCACATCTCCGACAATAATCTGACGGCTGACTGAAAATATTTTTGCCAACGCTGTCGCGCTAACAGCGTTTTTTTCTTTCTTTAATTGAGTTAAAATTTCATTTCTACGCTGTTCTGCATTCATATCGCTACCCCTTTGAATTATTTAAACTGCTCTGCCAACGGTCTTCTCACCCGTTTCCTGGTGATCTCCACCAGCCCGAGCGGCGTCATATCGATCACATTGGTCTTCACCGGATCGGTTTCCATCAGTCGCTTAAGCTCTGCCATCAGCGACAATTTATGTTCTTCCTCATCCATATCGATAAAGTCAACAATGATGATTCCGGACAGATTCCTAAGACGAATCTGGTGAGCAATCTCCTTCGCCGCCTCCAGATTGAGATGGAAAAAGGTCTCCTCCGCCGTTTTCTTTCCCACGGATTTGCCGGAATTTACATCAATGACCGTCAAGGCTTCCGTCGGCTGAATCACCAAAAAACCTCCGGATTTCAGCCACACACGTTCTGACAACGCTTCTTCCAATGCGCTTTCCAACCGACAAAGCTTCATCAGTGAGTAATCATCCTCATAAAGGCGAATCCGTCTTTCCATATCCGGACAGACCTCCCGCACAAAAGCAATCAATTCCTCGTACTGAGCCTTTCCCTCACAAACAACTTCTTCCAACTCATCGTCCTTCGCATCACGGACACCCTGTATCCATGCAGGTGCCGCCTTC
>JAFSBP010000455.1 GCA_017437205.1 Lachnospiraceae bacterium | reverse complement strand
TTGCTTTTTGGGCAGGGCTATGCTAAACTGTAAAAAGGGTATATGTGTCAGTAAGGAGAAGAGAGATGAAGATAAATTACAGTAGGCGTGTTAAGCATTATAACACGTCTAAGAAACCGTTGCGCCAAATCAAACTTTTTACATGGATTTTGTATGTGGGCAGTAAGATGATTATGGCCTTTCAACCGCATAAGATCGAAAAGATTAATATGGAAGGATTTGAACGGCCATATCTTTTGTTGTCCAATCACCATTATTTTGTGGACTTTTATTTGAATGCATTGGCGACCTATCCAAATCCGGTGAATAATGTGGCGACTATTGACGGATATTATCGCAGACCGTTTCTGATGGAGTGGCTGGGTTGCATTTGTAAGAGAAAATTCACTACCGATCTGGGATTGATTCGCTCTATCCGCTATTGCTTTGATGAGTTGAAGAGTGTGGTATGCATTTATCCGGAGGCGCGCTACACGCCTATCGGAACCACCGCCATTTTGCCGGAGTCTCTGGGAAAGATGGTGAAGATGTGCGGTGTTCCGGTGGCGGTGTTGATTCATCACGGGAACTATCTGCATACCCCGTTTTGGGATCATGACCATGCCAGAAAGGTGAAACTCCACTCTACGCTCACCGGACTTCTGACCGCAGAAGATGTAAAGCGGTTGAGTGCCGAGGAAATCAACGAGAAAATCCGCAAGGCGTTTTATTACAACGAATATGAGTGGCAAAAGAATAATAATATCCGCATTACAGAGTCATTTCGCGCTCAGGGCTTACATAAAGTGTTGTATCAGTGTCCTCACTGCATGACGGAGAGCCGGATGAACAGTAAGGGAACGGAAATATTCTGCGAGGCGTGTGGGAAGCGCTGGGAGATGGATGAATTGGGTGAACTCCATGCATTGGAAGGAGAAACAGAGTTCAGCCATATTCCCGACTGGTTTGAGTGGGAGCGTGCACAGGTTCGTAAGCAGGTAAGAGAAGGGATTTATCATTTTGAAGATGAGGTAGATGTCTATTCGCTGCCGGCTGCGTGGAGATTTGAAAAGCTGGGAAAGGCGAGGCTCGTCCATGACATGACCGGATTTACGCTGACCGGAGAGTATAACGGTGCAGAGTATTGCATTCACCGTCCGGCAAAGGGAATGTACGGGCTTCATGTAGAGTATGACTACGTGTATCTCAAACCGGCAGATTGCGTGGATATTTCTACGGACGATGATTCGTTTTATTGCTATCCGATGACGGAGAACAATGTGGTGACAAAGCTTTCTTTCGCGACCGAAGAACTGTTTATCATGTATAAGGAGCAAAAACAGGAAGAGAAGTTGAAAAAACGTCAGGCCCTGAAGAAGGAAGAATGAGCGGACGATGGATATCTTCAGCGCAGATGAAATGTAGAAAGATAAAGAAGAAAAACACCCCCGACAATCATTGCCGGGGGTGAACTGTAATTGGAAATAGTGAACTGTCGATTACAGTTCACAGTTGTTTACGGTTCTGGGGAAGGGAAGCACATCGCGGATGTTGCCCATACCGGTCAGATACATTACGCAGCGCTCAAAACCGAGACCGAAACCTGCATGGCGGTTGGAGCCGTACTTGCGCAGATCAAGGTAGAAATCATAGTCCTTGGTGTTCAGACCCAGTTCATTCATGCGGGCAACCAATTTATCGTAGTCGTCCTCACGCTGGCTTCCGCCGATGATCTCTCCGATGCCGGGAACTAAGCAGTCCATTGCGGCAACGGTCTTTCCGTCGTCGTTCTGCTTCATGTAGAATGCTTTGATCTCCTTCGGATAGTCGGTGACGAAGACAGGACGCTTAAATACC
>JAFSBP010000454.1 GCA_017437205.1 Lachnospiraceae bacterium | reverse complement strand
GACTCCACGCTCCTTAAATTGGTGATCAGCGAGATTGCGCGGATTAAGGGGGTAAGTGAAGCCGAAGTGGAGCGGGTGACCTGGGAAAATGCGTTGAAGGTGTATCAGCTCGGAACGATGGTAAACAGGGAAGAGAGAACGGATTATGGCAAAATTATACTTTAAATACGGAGCGATGGGTTCCAGCAAGACGGCGCAGGCATTAATTACCCGATATAATTATGAGGAAAATGACATGCGGGTCTGGCTGATCAAGCCTAGCGCGGATGTGCGGGATGGCGCAGATATTCTGCGCAGCCGCATTGGTCTGGAGGCGAAGGTAGATGTGATGACGCCGGAAACCGATGTTTACGAGCGGTTTGCGGGAGAGCATCAAAACAATTGTCATGTGGTGATTGTGGACGAGTGTCAGTTTATGACGGAGAGACAGATTGACGAACTGCGGGCAATTGTGGACGATTTTTCTGTTCCTGTGCTGTGTTTTGGCCTCAGAACAGACTTTTTGACCCATTTATTCCCCGGCAGCCGTCGTCTGATGGAGCTGGCGGATGTAATTGAGGAGATCAAGACTATGTGCGATTGTGGAGCGAAGGCGACTGTGAATGCCCGCATCGACAGCGACGGATATATTGTGACGGAGGGCGAGCAGGTGATGCTCGGCGGAAATGACAGCTATATCGCCATGTGTCATCGCTGTTACGTGAGAGGCATCAGAGAGAAAAAGGAGATCCGGCTTCACGGAGAGAAGGCATAAAGGAGGAAAGTAAAATGAATGTTTATGAGGCGTTGGAGGTACAGAAGAACCCGGAGTATGCACAGCACCTGAAAAAATCCCAGGAATTTGCGGGTGATCTGTTTGACCGGGAAAAGATTCTTGCATTTGGAGAAGAGTACGGTATCCTTCCGGAGGATGTGAAGGAGCAGGTGCTTATTGCGCTGAACGAGATCAAGGCGGACGAGGGTTATATTGCTCTTTGCAAGGCAATACTTTACTTTATGGAAAACAATCTTTCGGTGACGCTGCTTGCACCGCCTTTTGAGGAGGGAATCAAGGCAGAGTTTGCCATGTTCTTCCCGGTGTGGTATATGGCGGAGCGTTTTGCCCGTGACGCAGAAAGAAGGGGTGTACCGAAGGAAATCCTGACAAAGAGCTTCAGTGGAATCTGCGGATGTATCCGAAAAAACAAAGAGTTTAAGGGCTGTATGGGAAGCAGTGCATTCTTCTTCTGGCTGCCGTACCATGCCAAGGGGAAGCTATTCACGATTAATGATTTTCAGTATGAGACTGCGGAACATAACGGAAAGAATGCGGTGGGTGTACATATCCCCTCCGGAACAAAGCTGGATGTGGTGTCTAATCTGAGGAGCTTTAAGGAGGCACTTGACTTCTTTGACCGTTTCTATCCTGAGCTTAACATGTCGGGAATGGTGTGTGAATCATGGCTCTTAAGCCCTCAGGTGGAGGAAGTCATGGGCAAGAAGACAAACATTTCCCGCTTTGGAGATATGTTTGACCGTTTTGATATCGGGGACACGAAAGGGATGGCTGTGTTCCGTTTTGTGTACGGCTTTTCCGAGCCCTATCCGTCCGTCGATGAACTGCCGGAGAACACCACCCTGCAGCGCAAGATGAAGGAGTACATGAAGGCAGGAAAGCGGGTGTGCGCATACGGCGGATTCATCTCCAGAGAAGATGTGGAGAGAAAACTGAAAGAGGCAGAGGGATAAGCGATGCTTTGGGAAAACTTGCGTGAAGAAGAATTTGAAAATGCGATCCGGGAGTCCGGCGGAGTCTGCATTTTGCCGGTGGGGTGTCTCGAAAAGCACGGTCAGCATTTGCCGGTGGGCACCGATGTGATTCATGTGACGGAGATCGCCCGTCTGGCGGCGGAGAAAGAGACCGCCTGTGTCTTCCCATCCTTTTATTTCGGGGAGAAGACCGGTGCGGGCGAGTTTAAGGGAACAGTAATTTTTTCTTCCGAGTTGCGGCAGCAGTTACTGAAGGAAACCTGCCGCGAGATTGCAAGAAACGGCTTTAAAAAGATCCTCCTGTACAACGGTCACGGCGGAAATCAGGCCATGATTTCGAATTTTTCCAGAAGTGTACTCTACGAGGACACCGACTATATGGTCTATGATTACAGTATCGGCTCCGATTTTGCCCTGCCGAAGAAACTCATGCAGGAAAATTACCCTTATCTCACCAAGGAAGACCGAGCGGTGTTAAAGGACTACACCGATTCGAAAAAGCGCTACGGCCACGCCTGCTTCGTGGAGACCGGCTGGGTGTACGGTGTGCGCCCCGAGACAGTCCGCCTCGATAAGATTGATCAGGAGAGCGGTGCTTCCACACATCGGTTTGACGAGTTTGCGAACCTGAAAATCAACACGCCTTTCGCGTGGATGGCAGATTACCCTAACTCTTACGCAGGAGATTCCCATGAGGGAATGAATGAGCGGATCGCGCGGGCAATGGTGGAGTATTCCACGGACCGGCTGTGTAAGGTGATTCGCTTTTTGAAGGAGGAACAGGTGTCTGTAGAATATAAAAAAGAGTGGGCGAGAAAACAATG
>JAFSBP010000453.1 GCA_017437205.1 Lachnospiraceae bacterium | reverse complement strand
GGCAGAGTGACGGAAGGAAAGCAGCCCTTGGTAGCCCTTTATGTGGATAAGAGCGGACGTCTCTGCGCGACCATGCGCATTGAAAAATATCTCAGTGCGAAGGCTCCGTTTGAAAAGGATGCGAAGGTATGGGGGACGGTGTACGGTATTAATCCGCAGATCGGAGCCTTCATCGCGGTGGAAAATCGTTATTTCGGTCTGATTCAGGCGAAGGATCTGGCAGTGCCGCTTCGGGTTGGTGACCGTGTTGAGGCGAGAATCACCAAAGTTCGCGAGGATGGAAAACTGAATCTGAGTATGCAGCAAAAAGCATATAAGCAGCTGGAGGAGGATGCAAAGAGTCTCCTTGAGTTATTTGAGCAGTATGACGGCGTGTTTCCCTTTACCGATAAAGCATCTCCTGAATTGATAAAACGTGAGGTAGGATTGACGAAGAATGCTTTCAAAAGGGCAGTAGGCCACCTGTTAAAAGAAAATAAGATTAGAATTGAAGAAGATTGTATAAGAATTCTTTAATCAATGCTTTTTTGCAAAGATTAGATCTGACGGAGGCACCTGAGTGCAGTGCTCATGTGATTGGTTTGCGCTACGCCAGTTGATCAGAAGCGGCTGCAGCACATTGAGGCAGAGTCGGGCTTCTTCATCGCTACAGGATTCAGTGAGGTGTAAAAGCTCTTGGTGTGGGTCGGTTTCCCTGACCGCATGGACGAGCGGAGTGTCGGTGTGGATCCCGCGGTAAAGATAGTCTAAAGACAGGTGAAAATACCGGCAGAGTTTTTCTGCCATGTTCAGGCTGACGATGCGCTTTCCTCGCTCTAACTCGCCGAGATAGTTCACTGATACATCCAAATCGGAGGCGAGAGTCTCCTGGGAGATGCCCATGCGTTTGCGTTCCATGCGGATGCGCTGACCGATGTAAGGATTGATGTTGTTAATTGATTCCATAAAAATTGCCCCTCTTTATGTTTAGTAGAAACGGATAAAATATGAAATTATACGTTTCTCAGTACCATCATACAGGGAAAAGAGGAAAGATGTAACCAACCAACAGTGAGGGTTCCACAACTAATGGTATGGATTTTGATGGAAAAAGCAAAAAAATTGAAATTATATTAAAATTTCACAAAAAAGCACTTCCATTTTTGCGTAAATTGCTATAAAATAATGTCGTGACATTTTTACAAGAATTGTGTCAGTTATCAGACAGGAGGATATCAGGATGATTTCCAATCAGATTCTACAGAGTACACTCGATGGATTAAGAGAGATTACGCGCACGGAGCTGTGCGTGTGCGATACGGAGGGGAAGGTAGCCGCGTCGACGTTTGAAGAGGCTGGTGATTATGGCCGCGCGATCAGTGCGTTTGTCGCTTCACCGGCAGAGAGCCAGGTGAGCCAGGGATTCCAGTTTTTTAAGGTGTTTGATGATAACCAGTTGGAGTATATTCTGCTGGCGAAGGGAACCGGCGAGGATGTCTATATGCAGGGAAAGATGGCTGCATTCCACATTCAGAGCTTGTTGGTTGCTTATAAAGAGAGATTTGACCGGGATAATTTTATCAAGAATCTGCTTCTTGATAATCTGCTCTTGGTGGATATTTATAATCGTTCGAAGAAACTGCACATTGATATCAATGCCCGTCGTGTCGTGATGGTGATTGAGACCCCTGAGGAGAATGATGCCGCTACACTTGAGTGTGTGAAAGAATTCTTCGTTGCGAAGTCCAGAGATTTTGTCACTGCGGTGGATGAGAAGATGATCATTGTCGTGAAGGAGCTTCGCCCTGAGGACGGCTACGACGAGATGGAGAAGAGCGGTCAGGCGCTTTATCATGCACTGGCAGAGAATGGTGCGGTGGATGCGCATATTGCATACGGAACCATTGTGGGTGAAATTAAGGAAGTTTCACGTTCCTACAAGGAGGCGAAGATGGCGCTTGATGTGGGAAAGATTTTCTATGCGGAGAAGAATGTTGTTACTTATAATAATCTGGGTATCGGACGTCTGATCTATCAGCTGCCGATCTCGCTGTGCCGTATGTTTATCAAGGAGATCTTTGATGGCAAGTCTCCCAGCAGCATGGATGAGGAGACATTGACCACGATCAATAAGTTCTTTGAGAACAATCTGAACGTATCCGAGACCTCCAGACAGCTTTACATCCATCGTAATACCCTTGTGTATCGCTTGGACAAGCTGCAGAAGAGCACGGGCCTGGATTTGAGAGTGTTCGATGATGCGATCACCTTTAAGATTGCGCTGATGGTTGTAAAGTATATGAATTACATCGAGTCTATGGACAAATAAACGGGAAACATGATCGAGTTTAAACATATTTATAAAGCCTACGATAAAGGGATTCACACGATCAGCGATGTAAACTTAAAGATTGAGGACGGAGAGTTCGTATTTATCGTGGGGAGCAGTGGTTCCGGAAAGACCACATTGATCAAACTGTTGCTGAAAGAAATTGAGGCAACATCAGGAAGTATTATCGTCGGCGACACGGATATCTGTCGGATGAGAAAACGTCACATCCCCGGATATCGTCGCCGCCTTGGCGTCGTGTTTCAAGATTTTCGCCTGCTTCAGGACAGGAACGTTTATGAAAATGTCGCTTTTGCGCAGCGCGTTGTGATGGCGCCTGCCCGTGAAATTAAACATCGTGTTCCGGAAGTGCTCGGATTGGTGGGACTCTCTGCAAAGTATAAAGCTTATCCGAAGCAATTGTCCGGCGGTGAACAGCAGCGGGTAGCGATTGCCAGGGCGCTGGTAAATCGCCCGGAGATATTGTTGGCGGATGAACCCACCGGAAATATGGATCCTGAAAATGCGTGGCATATCATGGAGTTGCTGGAAAAGATAAATGAAATGGGAACTACAGTGGTGGTTGTGACCCATAGCCAGGAAATTGTTGACCGGATGCAGAAACGCGTAATCACGATGAAACGCGGCGTCGTGGTCAGCGATGAGAAAGGTGGGTATCTTCATGAAGATTAGCACCTTTTTTTACTGTATGGGCCAGGGACTGAAAAATATTGTTCGCAATATCTGGTATTCGCTGGCATCCGTCGCAACGATGGCGGCCTGCGTCTTTTTGTTTTGTCTGCTTTATGCCGTGGCGGCAAATCTGACTCACATGACCTACCGAATGGAGTCCATGGTAGGGATTACCGTGTTCTTTGACGAAGGGATGAAGGAACCGGAGATACTTGCGATAGGTGAGTTGATCGGTGATCGTGAGGAAGTTGCCTCCATGACCTACATTTCTGCGGAGGAAGCGTGGGAAAAGTTTAAGGAAGAATACTTTGCGGATAATCCCGGGCTTGCCGGAGGTTTTGCCGGGGATAACCCGTTGGCAGATTCCGCGTCCTTTGAGATATATCTGCACAGAGTGGAAGAACAGCCTGAGTTTGTAAAGTTTCTGGAAGGTTTAGATGGCGTCAGGAGAG
>JAFSBP010000452.1 GCA_017437205.1 Lachnospiraceae bacterium | reverse complement strand
ATTCCCCGGTTCAATCTCCTGTTTATCAACTGCAGTCACTTCGGTTGCAGGAACCTCGGTTGCACGAATCTCGGCATCCTCCACTTCGTTGTCTATCTTCGTTCCGCAGGCTGTGCAAAGTATGCACAGCCCCAGAAGTATACTTAAAGATTTGATAATTCGTTTCATGCTACGCTGTCCCTTCTCGGTAAGTTCATGCTCTAAATCATTAATTTACAATAACTGCCCCCTCGCACCGCTCATTCATCAATCTGCCATACTCAATCCGGCAATGTATTGGCTTAAATTCCAACGATGAACATTAAGCGGCTGCAACATCTCATTTTCATCCAGCTTTAACCACATGCTCTTTGCTCCCTGATCATAAATCAGTTGGAGCCAGCCGCTATCCGGATAGAATCTAGAAATGTCCACTACAGTGTCCTTAGGCAACGTAATTATTTCATCTGCGAAACCATTCATCTCTTTATAGAAAACAGTATCCTGCCGCAAACACATCTGATACTCTCCTTCTATGCGAAGTCTAAACTGATAATATTCCGGGACAATTTCTTCTATCGCAGCAGTGTGTCCCGTCAAATTTTCCACTCTCCATGTCTTCGTAACGAATGAAGTCTGCACAATATCATATCGTGCGCGTCCGGTCATCGTTCCATCTCCCGGAATATTGATTCCTTTATTTTCAACATATTGCTCATCGGGCGGTCCGGTAGGTACATTGCCGATATTGATCACGTTTCCATCACCGTAACGCAGAAACGTAGTAACCGGATCATTGCTTGGACCATATTCAAAGAACGCAATCTCCAACCACTGATCAGACACATCCAGATCAACCAAGTAAAATTCTTTTGTCTCAGCGCCCTCCATGTATCCGGTGATACGGTTAAATTCCTCTGAATCGAAATATATGTCTTCGATCTGCATAGACATCCGATCATAATAAGATGCTTCCAAATCCACTTTTACAGTGATTCTCTCTGCCGTTCCATCACCATCTAAATCTGCAACCACGGTCTTCCCTGTCTCGAATACCTGCACAATCCCCTCGCCTGTAACCTGTGTCTCTTCGGTATGAAGGTTCACCGGTTCTGTCGGTTGTTCTTCTGTTGTAGGTTCTTCAGTCGTAGTCTCCTCTGTTGTAGGCTCCTCCGTTGTGGGTTCTGCAGTCGTGAGTTCCTCCGTTGTTGGTTCCTCTGTCCCGGGAACCTCTGTCTCAGGCGCCTCTACTGTTCCCCCGACCGTCCCCGCCGGTCCTTCTGTACCGATTTTAGTTCCGCAAGCGGTACACATCATACACAAAGTTAAAAGCAATCCCAACCATTTTATACGTTTCATTTTCACACCATCCCTTCCTTGTTGGTCGTTCATTTTGATTACATTTTGACTTTAGCATATTTATTCCGGGATTGCAATAATTGTGACACAGATGTAATACTTAATTAAGGACTTGTAACAGTTTGTAATATTTTTGTAATGTTTTACCAAAAAGCAGAGCCGTGCAGGATACCAAACGGCTGGCGCCCCGCGTCCCACGCATACGCAGTGCATAGTCGCCTGTCCCCTAGCGGGTCCAGTCGACATACGGCTGGCGCCCCGCGTCCCACGTATACGCAGTGCATAGTCGCCTGTCCCCTAGCGGGTCCAGTCGACATACGGCTGGCGCCGTATATACGAACAGACACAAATGAGGCAGTTCGCAAGTAAACTTGCACCGTTTTACGCAGTGCATAGTCGATTGCCCCCTTCGGGTTCAATCGACATACGGCTGGCGCCGTATATACGAACAGACACAAATGAGGCGGTTCGCAAGTAAACTTGCACCGCCTCATTTGTGTCTGTTCTATGCACTGCTTGTTAGCAACTTATTTATTTCGATTCTTCTGCAAGAACTCAGGGATGCTGATGCTCTGCTCTTTCTTTGCCACGGGCTTCTGGTACTCAGGCTTCTGATACTCCTTCTTGGGAGCAACAGGTGTGCTAGTATAAGAAGAAGTCTTTACAGACTCTGCCGGACGAACTACGCTGGTGGTAGTCTTGGAACGGAAGGAAGACATCATGGTCGCAACGGGCTTGTCCTCAAGTCCGGTAGCGATTACAGTGATGCTTGCCTGATCCTGAACGGACTCATCGTACATAGCACCAAAGATGATGTTCGCATTATCTCCTGCCAGCTCCTGTACATATGTAGCAGCCTCGTTTGCCTCCATCAGACCGATATCACCGGAAATGTTGATCAGGACGTGGGAAGCACCCTCAATGCTGGTCTCAAGCAGAGGACTGGAAACAGCCTGCTTCACTGCATCGATCGCCTTCTCATCACCCTTCGCACTACCAATACCGATGTGAGCGATACCCTTATCCTTCATAACGGTCTGAACATCTGCAAAGTCAAGGTTGATCAGTCCGGGAACATTAATCAAATCAGTGATTCCCTGCACTGCCTGCTGAAGTACCTCATCTGCCTTCTTCAATGCGTCAGGCATGCTGGTACGACGGTCTACAATTTCAAGCAGACGATCATTAGGGATAACAATCAAGGTATCAACTGCCTCTTTCAGACGCTCGATACCATTAAGCGCATTTTCCATGCGGGTCTTTGCCTCGAAACGGAAGGGCTTCGTCACAACACCAACGGTAAGGATACCCATCTCCTTCGCCATCGCCGCAACCACGGGAGCTGCACCGGTACCGGTACCGCCGCCCATACCGCAGGTAACGAATACCATATCAGCGTTCTTCAAGGTAGCGCGAAGCTCCTCCGCGCTCTCCTCAGCAGCCTTCTCACCTACTTCGGGCTTTGCTCCTGCGCCAAGCCCCTTCGTCAACTTCTCACCGATCTGCAATACGGTGGGCGCCTTGCAAAGGCGAAGTGCCTGCTTGTCCGTATTTACTCCGATGAATTCAACACCCTGTATGTTCTCGTCAATCATGCGATTAACTGCATTGTTTCCTGCTCCACCAACACCAACTACAATAATTTTTGCCGCGCTCTGCGGTTCATCGATCTTTATCTCTAACACGATCTATTCCTCCCTAAATTGCATATTCTTCCGATATTGTGCAATGATATGCCATTAAAAATATCATAGCCTTTTTTTGAAAAATAATCAACCCTCAATTTCGGAATTTTGCAATTTTTTCGCACATATTTTTACATTTTTTTCGTTGTAAACAAGTTTAGTCGAAACGTCACTCCGGTTTGAACCGATATTGGGGATTTTTTACATCCGGATCGTAGCTGTCCAGATAGAGTGTCCCCGCTTTTCCCTCCAGTTTCGGAAGCATCCCCCGCAGTTCCAAAACCTTTTCCTCCATGTATTCGGTGCCACCCAACTCTACCTTGATATCCCCCATGTACAGTCTGGCCTCCAAATTTTTGTTGTAATAAACCTTCTCTGCCCTCAGCTCATTTAAAGAAAGCAGCTGAGTCAATCCCAGCACTGCGGTAAACACCTTTTCATTCTCCACCTTAATCGGCTGATACATGACGATCTGGCTGAAATTGATTCCGGTAATGATCGGCACATCCTCTGTATTTGTCTCTGTGCTCTCCACAACGATTCCGTCTTTGTCAAAGTACATAATACTTCCCATGTATTCCAGACATGCAACGATACTCTTCTCATACACCATGATTTCCGCGGAGTGAAGCCCGGTCAATGTGATCTCATAGCTGGAAATAAACGGAATATCCTCATGCTCTCCCTGCCGCTCATTCCACCAGACGCGAAATGTCTGCCGATCCTCTTCCTTCGGAAAAATCAAGTCCAAAAACTCTGCATCGCTATAGTGTTCATTGCCCTCCACGGTGATGGTGGTCAATGTAGTGTCCTGAACAAACAGATATCCTCCCACCGCAAGCAGGGCAAGAACCACGACCAGCAGAAACGCTATGATAATTTTCCCTATTCGTATCTTTTTCTTCCCCATCGTCTCTCCTTACCTGCAATACTTTATCTGATTGGAAACGCTTAAGACCAACCCCATCTCAATCAGCAGAAACAATACCGAAGTTCCTCCGTAGCTGATAAAGGGCAGTGTGATTCCGGTGTTTGGTATGGTATTGGTCACTACCGCCACATTGAGCATCACCTGAATTGCGATGTGCCCCATCACTCCGGTGACAAGAAGTGTGCCAAACAGATCCGGCGCGTTTCCCGCGATCACTGCAAACCGCCAGAGCATGAGCAAAAACAGAACCAGTACCACGCCGGCACCAAACAGCCCCAGCTCCTCGCAGATGATGGAAAACACCATGTCATTCTGCGCCTCCGGCACAAATCCCAGCTTCTGCAGACTCTGACCGAGCCCTTTTCCGAAAATTCCTCCGCTGCCGATGGCATACAAGCCCTGAAGCACCTGAAATCCGCCCTCCAGCTTGTAGGAAAGCGGGTCCAGCCACACTTCGATTCGCTCAAGCTGATAAGACTCCAGAATACCCATATCCACAAGCGTCTGCCGAAATACCACGAATGCCCCCGCGCATCCAACGACACTGCCGGCAGCCAGCGCAAACCTTAGTTTCTTCCGCCCTGCCACGAACAACATGACAAACAAAATGCCCAGCAAAATAATTCCGGTACTTAAGTTATTGTCCGCCACCAAAATGATCAGCGGCATACTTAACGCTGCCAGCAAAATAATCACCGGCCACCGATCCACCCGTTTTCCGAGTGCAGTGATGCGCGCAGACAAAAAGATGATCATCGCCAGCTTTACCAGCTCCGCTGCCTGAAACAGCGAATGCCCTCCGATACCAAACCACCGCTTTTTTCCATTCAGCTCCACGCCGAAGGGCGTATAATTGACCAGAATCATCAGTACGATCGCGCCGCCCCAAAACAGCCACGCCATCTCAAAAAAACGATGATAGTCCAGGCGCGATACCACGTACATGACGATAAGGCCGCCGGCCAGAATAATCCCCTGCCGCTTAAAATAGTAGAGGGAATCCCCAAGCTTTTTTGCAGCGGCATAGGAACTGGAGCTTAGGACCATCACCAGTCCAAAAAACGCCAGCAAAACGATCAGCACCCACAGGCGGTAATCATAATATCGATTGGTTTTTTGTATCCCCTTCACGCGCGATCACGCCTCACCTAAATTTAATCTGTCTGGCGTATATCTCCCCCGCGTGTCTGGATATGCCGGGAGCTTTACAGTGCTCTTGCCAACTCCTTAAAGATGCGTCCACGCTCCTCGTAATTCTTAAACATGCCCCAGCTTGCACATGCCGGTGACAACAAAACGGCATCTCCGGGAACCGCCTCCTTTGCTGAAAGTTCCACCGCCTCCTCCATGGACGCTGCGCGAAGAATATTCGTAAAACCGGCTTTTCTTGCCGCCTCTTCGATCTTATCCGCCGTCTGTCCGAGAAGAATCAGCGCCTTCACACGCTCACCGAAGGATGCGATCCATTCATCATAGTCAGATCCCTTGTCATATCCCCCCGCGATCAACACAGT
>JAFSBP010000451.1 GCA_017437205.1 Lachnospiraceae bacterium | reverse complement strand
CTACCGTCATCATCACCGATGCTTCCCGCAGAATTATCTCTTTTTTCATTTCATCTACCTGCTCGTCAGCAAACTCCTCACTATCCATGGCCGCCATCGCATTTACCGTCCCAACACGCTGATAAACTGCTGCCGTCAGATTTGCAATCAGACCCAATGCGCAGCCAATTGCATATCCGTCCACGCCACTGCTTGAAATTCCGACAATACAGGTAAAGGCCAGAATCAATCCGATTACCGATATCATAAATGAAATCAGACTTCGCGATTGATATGCTTTTTTGGTACCACTCAATATCCGCCTCAGTTGTTTTTCGCTGCGCGAATCCGCAGAAGCGGTGTTTGACACTTTCCGCTCTCCCCGCAGCAACTCGTCTGAGGTGACCCCAAAAATCTCAGCAATCACCGGAATCAACGTAAGATCCGGAAGCGTCTCATCCCGCTCCCAACGACTGACCGTCTTGTCGGTGACCATTAACATCTCTGCAAGTTGTTTCTGCGTCAGGCCGTTCGCCTTTCGCAGTGTTGCAATAAAACTCCCAATCGTTTTCTTTTCCATTTCACGCCCTCCGTAAAGTATGATTTTGTTTATTCACCCTCACTCTACAAAACCGAGAGAAAAAATGGAACCCCAGAAAGCGTCAATTGCCCCCGCTTCCTGTCCTTGCAGTCTGCGTAATATCTTTCACTTACTTCAGACACTTCTCAAATGCCCATCTCTTGCTTCCGTCTGCCAGAAATGTCGTCCCGGCATGGCGATAGCCATTTTTTTCAAACACACGCTGCATGGAAAGATTGTCCTGATGAGTGTCTCCCCGCAATACATAGACCGGTTCCTCTCTGTTAAGGCACTGATCCACCATAAACTGAATCACCTGACTTCCGTAGCCGCGCCCTTTCACCCGATTGTCCATCGCCACCCGGTGGATCACCGCATACGGCTCCTTATACTGCCAGTCTCCGTCTACAATTACTTTGTAGGTGGGATCCTCTCTGAACGAAGCCATAAAGGTTCCCACCACCTGACCATCCTCTTCAAGTACAAAGCTCTCTCCCAGCTCCATGTCGGTCAGAAAAACTCCCTCTGTAGGATAATTGTTCTGCCATTGGTCAATGCCTTTGCTGCGGAAATACTCCTGTGCCTGTCCGACAATCTCCATGATCGCCGCCAGATCATTTTTCGTCGCTTCACGTATTCTCATGATGCCTAACTCTTCTCCTTACCTTCTGTCACTTTCCTTAGCTGTCTTTTTAGCTGAATAAACACGGTTTTCGCGTTCCGTTCAATACCCGAACGTTCCCTCCACCGACTCGTCATTGTCGATCCATTCCTGAACCTCTACCACACGGTACTCATCCTTTGAATCGCGGATATATACCTTCTCGATTCCCGCATTGATCACCATGCGCTTACACATGGAACAGCAACTGGAATTGCGGACATACTCGTTTGTGTCCATCTCCAAACCACAGAGGAACATGGAACTGCCGATCATCTTGTCGCGGGGCGCACTGATGATCGCATTCGCCTCCGCATGTACGCTTCGGCAGAGCTCATAGCGCTCACCGCGAGGCACATTCAGCTTTGCGCGAACACAGGTCCCCAGATCAATGCAATTCTTCCGGCCGCGGGGGGCGCCCACATAGCCGGTGGAAATAACTTCGTCATTTTTTACAATGACCGCACCGTAGCGTTTGCGTAAGCATGTTCCACGGTTAGATACCATCTCCGCCAGATCCAGATAGTAGTTGATCTTGTCTCTTCTCATTGTTTTTCTCCTCAAGT
>JAFSBP010000450.1 GCA_017437205.1 Lachnospiraceae bacterium | reverse complement strand
CGGGTGATGATGTTCGAGTAGCTGTTTCCCGGTCTGGAGGCGCATCCGCCCTGAGTGATCGAGGAACCGTAATAAATGATTGGCTGTTCCGGTCGATACGTTCCGCCCTCCTCCAATGTCGCATCAGGTTCAAGACCGATGTACAATTCGTTCACACCGTCATATAACGGGAAGTTAATGGTAATATCCCTCATCTCGCGGGTTTCCAGATTGATCAATGACTCATAGCTGCCCTCACGGTTCACCGGCGGCATGAAAGATCCCTTATAAAGATAAGTACCGCCTTCCGTCACATAGAGATCAAAGCCCGAACTGCCCAGAAAAGGCATATGAGCCATCAGACATTTATTCGGCATCACCGCGCGAATCGCAATGCGGGATGAATCTGTCTTAAACCGAACGCGACCACCCGATGTATTAGTGTGCAATGCCCGCACCCCCGGACTGGTTTTCTCAGCCACCTCCAGCGGAAGCCGGCGAAACGGCTCACCCTCCCGTCCGGGAAGCAGTCCGTAAATCGCAAACGGATCGTAACGCACGTTGTAAAAATTTAAGTTTTCTCCCTGAATGGTTCCGGGCACCGCCAGATTCTTGTCAATCTCACCTATCTTACTCATTGTTTTGACTCCTCTCCTGTTCGGCATATTCTCACTGCTCTGCCGATGACTTTTTTCGTTTACTCAGCACCGATAACTAACCGGTATCAATGCCGATGATGTACCATCCTCACCACCGTACTCACCAGCAGAATCCCCACTGCCATGACACCCGCCGTGGCCAATGTATTTGTTCCGTACGCGATAAATCCATCCATATCGCTCTGTATCGCCTGCTGTGCGGTGTAATAAATTCCCGCTCCCGGAATGAGGGGAAGCAGAGAAATGACCAAATAGGAAATCGCAGGATATTTGCGCACCCGCGCCATGATCTCCGCATAGATGGCCGCAATGATTGTGGCGATAAAATAGCAGAAAAGTTCGCCGCCGCCCAGCCATGAGGTGATGCAAAAGGCCGCCCAGGTAATGGCGCCTCCCAGTGCACACAACATTTTTCCGCAGCCATGGATATTAAACACGATCACAAAACCTGCACAGGCAATAAAGCCGGTGAGGCAGGTAAGCAACGGTGAATGATCCATCGCCGGAGCTATAACCGGGGTCCCAAAAACCATGGTTGCAAAATTCCATGCTGCCGCCGTTCCCAGTGCGACTGCCGCGGCAATCAGCAGCACCTCCACGATCCGGTTAATGCCGGAATTTGTATCTCCAAAAATAATATCCCGCAAAGCATTGGTGAACAGTAGTCCCGGTACCAAAAGCATCAGCGTGCCGATCACAACCATGTCCACATTGTCCGCCAGCCTAAGGACCCCCAGCCCGTAGGCGATAAAAGCCATCGCGAAGGCCGCGATAATCTTCTGAAAAAATACATTGGTTCTGACCTTGCTCAGAAAATGGTCCACCAGTCCCAGCATCAATCCACAAAATCCCGCACAGAGACAGTCAGCCACAGAGCCCCCAAAGAAAACACAGAAACCGCAGGCTACCAGCAGATATCCCAAAAGCACCATCGGCAATGGATACTGTTTTCTGGCTTTTTCTGTCTCTTCCAGCCATCTGAGCGCCTCATCGGGCTCCGGCTTCTCCCGGCAAATGCGTCGGCTTAAGTTATTATACTGCTCCACTCCGTCCAGATCATTCCCGTGCTGCCCGATCCGGCAGAGCTGAGTGATCGGCAGGCTTTCCGGAACCAGAATCGTGATGATCAGACTGTTCGGCACGGAATAGACCCTTGATTCCAGCCCGTAGGCCGTCAATATCCGAACTACACTCTCCTCCACGCGATAGGTTTCTGCGCCGGATCTCGCCAGGCGGGTTCCGACCTCAGATACCAGTTCCATTAATTTACGATAATCCATGATATACTCCGCATTCTTACGGCTTTACTTAGATAATTCATCCTTCACCGCATTTTCGGTTTTCCATTCTACCACATAACCGACAAAAGTACAATCTTAAAAAAAGATTAAACTTTCCTCCATTGTCATCCTTTTTAATCTCTGTTATAATAAACACATATTCAGGGGGAATTTATCTATGATTTCATTGATATCAGAGCTTCCGGGAATCATTCTAACGGTGCTTGGCGCCGCTTATACTTATATGACCATCCTCATGATTGTCGGTTTTTTTTCGGTCAGACGTTTTCCCGAAGCCAAACATAACCATTGCTACGCGATCCTGATCGCTGCGCGAAACGAAGAAAATGTAATCGGCCAGCTGCTCCAGAGTATTCATGAGCAGACATATCCGGCTGAATTGACCACCGTTTTCGTGGTGGCGGATAAT
>JAFSBP010000449.1 GCA_017437205.1 Lachnospiraceae bacterium | reverse complement strand
TTTGCTGCCAAAATCAAATCTGCTTTCACTTTTTCAAACACCTCTACATCTCTGCCCATATCAAGCATGATTCCTCTGTAAGAGCATTTCGGATAGTCGTATATTTCACATTCACATACAGTAAGATCGCTCGCAATCAGATTTGATAGTGAAGCAACAGCGTTTCTTATGCCTGAATAATCACTGTATGTAATCTCAATTTTGCTATTTTTGATTTTTAATATATATCCTTCATTTACAATACTCTCGCTGTAGTTTATAACAACAGTTCCACTTTCACTGTTTGCCCATTCTATTTCGGGAATTAAGTATTGAAATAAATGTCTGATTTTTTCCACATAATTGTCCGCAGTAAATTCAACACAGGAAGCAAGGGACAATTTTGCATCGAAAAATTTCTCTTCTTTCGCTCTTGGAACCATTACTGTTTTTTTCATTATTCCAACCATTTCCCTTTCTTTCATTTTGGAAGCTCGTTGTACCACAAAGGTATATTCTTTAAATAGGCCCATATGCCTTGTGCCAAATTATAACCGCCCAATTCAGAATGATGTACGTGATCAACCAGATAATTTTTATTATTCTGCATGCGGTACAATCCCAGTCCTAACTGCGACAAAGGAATAAAGTATACACCGTTTATGATACAGCACTGGCGAATCGCTTCTGCTCTCTCAATATAATTATAACCACCAGGCAGGACAGCATTTAATTTGCTTAAATTTTCTGGCTCGTCCAGTTTATAACGCTGTCTCGTGCTGTCCATAATAACAATTTGCGCTTTGGGGCAGTTTTCTAACAGATATTTGATACATTGATTTAGGCTGCCACAAAATGTTGTGTCATCCGTATCTGTGGGTAAACCTAGCGGAGCCTTCCCATCATTCGCCCCGACTTCAAGCGTTATCAAATCAGCTGACGCCTTTCCGTCCTCTGACATTACAGCATCATATATCTTTCTATTGTCAATAATACCGCCGCCACCGATTCCTTTATTCACACAGATTAATCCGCTGATCTCTGCCACATATTTGGCATATCTTCCACGGTACTCTCCGGTTAATGATGTCCCATATGCATACCATGTTTTTCCGTGCCAGTGTGATTCATTGGTATTGTTTTTACATCCATTCATTGTACAGCCTCCCTCAGAACAAGTTTACTGTATCAATCGCTTTTGCTTTTCAATACCTTAAAAAAAAAGGAAATTGCAAGTTTCTTGTCCCACATATGCTGCACGTGACTGTTTATATACCCGGATTTGGTATATTTCCTTAGAAATAATTTCCCTTGTAGGACCCATTGTCATAAGCTCTCCAATACTTCTTTCACTTCACCGGTCATCGCTCCACCATACTCACACACTTCGTAGCCTTCCGCATAGCGAACCTTCTTACCGCGCTCTTCGCCGTACCGCTGGATCAGCTCCTCCCGGAAACGAGCCGCTGTTTTGGCAAAACGCACACTGTAGCCCCTTGTCGCCGCCACCACTTCCTCATCGGTGGTATCTCCCGTGATATTCATGCCCTTTAACCATTCAAACCGCTCTGCCTCTCCTTCCGGCACAACCTCATCATCCTCATACGCCAGCCACTCATACACCTGAGACACATTTAGATTCGCGATTTGAAGTTTTGTCTCGATCTCATCATCCACACTGATGACCACATCCGGACGAAACGGCGGATTCGTAAATTTATCTTCGTAATACATAATCACCGGCATTTTGTGCATTGCAGGTGCGTCAGGACACTCATTGCGGATTGTCAGAATGTAGGAGGCATCCTGCACCAGTTGTCCCGCTGCACGGTGATCGGCATGATAATCATTTGGTCTGTGTGATATCACCAAATCCGGGGCGAATTCACGTATGTAACGGATCAGTTTTCTGCGAGTCTCCAGGTCTGCCACCAACGTGCAGTCATCGATATCCCACACGTCATATCGGATTCCCAACAACTTCGCAACTGCTGCCGACTCCCCGGCACGTCTCTTCGAGGTCTCCTTCGGTCCCATAATATGATGGCCTCCGCAGCCATTGCACATGGAGAGAAATCTTACCTCGTGTCCCATTTTCGTCAATCTGTGCGCCAAACCGCCACCTTGAAACTCATTGTCGTCCTGATGCGCACCAATCATTAAAATCTTCATATTTACCTTACATCCCTTCTCCTTTATCTCTTGTAAAGCCATTATAGATAAGCCAGTTCACAAAACGGGAGAGCCAGTCACAGTTGTGACGTGAGGATGGCTTTTCGTCAATAGCCAGTCCTACTCCATGACCTCCATCCGGGTATACATGCAGTTCCACCGGGGTGCCAAGCTCCCTCAGACGGCAGGCATACAATAGCGAATTCTGTACACCTACCTCTGCATCATCGAAATTGTGAAATAGGAAGGTTGGCGGTGTCGGTCTGGTAAGGCTTTGCTCAAAACTCAGCTCCTGTGCTAGATGCGCATTTTTTTCTCCCAAAAGATTGACCACAGAACCCTTGTGGGTATATTCCTTTAACGTATCAAAAGATATAACCGGATAGCATAATGCCTGCAGATTCGGCACATAACTCTCTCTGTCAATCTCATCAACACCTTCTCCTTCCAGTGGTTCATGGTATCCTGTCAGCGATGCACACAAATGTCCGCCCGCAGAATACCCAAGCGTCACTATCTTAGATGGATTGATGGCAAATTCTTCACAGTGATACCGCAACAGACGCATAGCCCTCCTACCATCCAAAATGGGCAGTGGATAGCAACCTCCCGAATGAACGCGATACACAAGCATAAATACCGCTATCCCACGTTCACAAAGATATTCGCATACTCGTTCTCCCTCCTGCTTAGGCATCGAAGGATTGGTTCTGTATGCACTGCCGGGAACAAGCAAAACCGCCCCGTCACTGCACCGCTCTTTCGGCTGATAATATAACAAATACGGCGTATACTCTCCCGAACCGGGAGTATTTTCCCATAATTCCAAACGCAAAGGGTTCATTTACGTCACCTCACATTTATTTCAAATTGACAGAAGAGGTAAGCTTACCCTTTGCAGGATAATTGCCCGCCAATACTTCCAATGCCGCCATAACATTTGCTTGAGAGCAGTTACCGATAAGCAGCCTGGGAATATGGGGCAAAATTTCTAACGCGTAAGGGGTTCCAAAGTGTACCACCGTAGAGAGCTGATTGGAAACCAACATAGATTCCATCAGGGAAACCATAGGAGGTGTAAATTCCTCTCTTCCAACATAGGCTCCTGTTCTTACAAAGGTAATAAATACCACATCATCAAAATCAACCGCCTTATGCAATGTATGGTTATTGTTCATAGGCGATGGAAACTCTCTGATTGCAATCACTTCCGAGTTAGGGAACAATTCTTCGAGTCTCCTTATAATCCGAACAGGATCATACCAGTTGTTAGAGAATGTATCAATGGCCGGTCTGCCCTCTTTAATTATCGTTCCATCGTCAGCAATAACAATGAAAAAATGTTTTCCGTCCCGTGAAACAGATGTACTAAGACCATCATCAACCCTGGCATATATCGAATCAGTATTTATTTTTTTGATGGCATCTATATCATCCGGTGTGATTTCTGTATACTTAGGCTCCATTTCAAACACTTTGTGCTGAGCCGCTAACACCCTTTTTGTAGCCTGGTCAAGCCTTTCTTCAGAGAGAATCCCCTTTTTGTAGCATTCATAAACCCCAGCGTAGCCGGCTCTAAAGCCGCCGCTTGCCAGTGCAATGTCGTTACCATTTTCTATCGCAAGACCTGTGGACTCTATCGCCCCAAATTTCGCTACAATTCCCATCATCGATAGACCATCTGTAATTGCAAATCCGTCAAATCCCTGTTCTCTGATAATTTCAATCACTTTCTTAGAGAGACTTGCCGGGTAGTCAGGA
>JAFSBP010000448.1 GCA_017437205.1 Lachnospiraceae bacterium | reverse complement strand
TGTGTTTGTCGAAGGCAAATCATGCGGCCCGCGTCACCGTGGATGAGGAAGGTGTGACTGCGGTCGCCTATACGGTGATGGAGGAGTGTGGGGGAGTGCCGTCACAGGAAGACGAAATCGAGTTCCGTTTGGATCGTCCGTTTTTGTTCGCTATTATGGGGACGGGAGATGTGCCACTGTTTGTGGGTGTGGTAAATCGGCCCTGATGTAAAAGAAAACGGACAAAGACCAATAAAAACCAAAATAATTTTCTTAAAATAGGTGCAATATTCTTCGGAATGTGCTAAAATATAAGCTGGTATGCCAAATTTCAGGTGTGCCGGCTTATGTTTGTATGGATAGGTTGTTTAGCAAACCACCGTCAGCCGGAAAGGAACTGCAATGGGAAAGATATTTTATCTCATGGGAAAAAGTGCAACGGGAAAGGACACCGTGTATAACCATCTTTTGGAGGATGCAAAGCTTCCGCTGAAGACGGTGGTTCTGTATACGACGCGCCCCATCCGTGTGGGAGAGGCGGACGGAGTGACGTATCACTTCCGGGATATCCCGTGGTATCAGGAGCAGGAGAAGTCCGGGAAGGTGATTGAGAGCCGTGTTTATCCGACGATGCTGGGTCCCTGGTATTATTTTACGATGGATGACGGGCAGATTGATCTTGAAAAAGAGAGCTTCTTGATGATTGGAACGCCTGAAGGCTGCGTAAAGATGCGTGCATATTTTGGCGAGGAAGCAATTGTGCCGATTTATCTGGAGATTGACGACGGTGAACGGCTGCGCCGCGCATGGGCGAGGGAGTGTAGCCAGAAAAAACCTCGATTTGACGAGGTTTGCCGCAGATATTTGGCGGACGAGGTGGATTTTGCTGAGGACAAGCTGTTGGAAGCGGGGATAACCGAACGATTTATCAATGATGATGTGGACAGATGCTGTGCACAGGTGGAGGCAAAAATACGGGAGCTTATCTGAAAATCGAAGCGATAGAGAAGGAGAAGGAGAAGGAGCATGCCGGGATTTGACGAGATTTTGGGGCAGGAGCCCATCAAAGCGTATATGAAAAATGCTCTTCTTCGGCGGCAGGTATCTCATGCATACATTATCTCCGGAGAGAAGGGGATGGGCAAACGCATGCTGGCAAATGCGCTTGCGATGGCCTTGCTTTGCGATGAGGGAAGCGGTGAAGCCTGTGGCATGTGTCACTCCTGCCTGCAGTTTGTGACAGGAAATCATCCGGATATTACATGGGTGACTCATGAAAAGGCGAGCATCGGTGTCGATGAGATACGCGATCAGCTGGTGGATCCCATGTTGATCAAGCCGTATCATAGCCGATATAAGATATATATTGTTGATGAAGCCGAGCTGTTAACAGTGCAGGCGCAGAACGCACTGCTAAAGACCATTGAGGAACCCCCGGAGTACGGCGTGGTCATGTTGCTCACGACAAACCCGGAAGCATTTTTGCAGACGATCCGTTCCCGCTGTACCATGTTAAAGATGATGCCGCTTGACGGAGAACTGATTCGGACCATTTTGACGGAGAAAGGAATTGATGCGGAGCAGGCGAAGCGGTGTGCGGCATTTTCCAGAGGAAATTTGGGGAAGGCGATTGAACTTGCCGGTTCGGAAGCATTTCGGGAAATGTATGACTTGTTAGTGGGTATGCTGTCGAAGATTGATAAGGCAGAGCTTTCCGAGATGATGGATTTTATCAAGAAACTGAAGGAAAATGAGCTGGATAATGCATCGACATTGGATTTTATTGAGCTTTGGTATCGGGATGTTTTGTTTTATAAGGCGACCGGCGCGGATGACCGATTGGTATTCTGCGGCGAACGGGATGTGATACGAAATATTTCCGGGAAGCTGGAATACCGGCAGGGCGAGAAGATATTGGAGGCAATCGGGCAGGCGAGAACCCGTCTGGCCGCAAATGTAAATTTTGAGACGACCATGGAACTGGTGCTCTTAACCATGAAGGGAGAAAAAAGTTTATGATAAAGGTAATTGGAGTTAGATTTCGCAGAGCGGGAAAGGTGTATTTCTTTGATCCCGGCGAGCTTCAGATCAATAAAGGCGATCATGTCATCGTGGAGACGGCGAGAGGCGTAGAATTCGGAAACGTCGTGCTGGGGATGCGCGAAGTGGAGGAGGATATGGTGATTCAGCCGTTAAAGCCGGTACTCCGCGTAGCGACGGCGGATGACGTGCGCCGTGAGGAGCGCAATCGCGAGAAGGAGAAGGAGGCGCTGGCGATCTGCCTTGAGAAGATTCAGAAGCACGGTCTGGAGATGAAGCTGATCGACGCAGAGTACACCTTTGATAATAATAAGGTTCTGTTTTACTTTACCGCGGACCGGACATTGCATTCTTGCCGACAAGGCTTTCAGCCGCTGCCGCCTTCTCAGATTCAGACAATCCAGAAAATGCCGTCCGGCAGTCTGCAAGGATATCCGACAGATCCCTCATAGAGCCGTCCGCATTGGTCGTGGCA
>JAFSBP010000447.1 GCA_017437205.1 Lachnospiraceae bacterium | reverse complement strand
TGATGGCGAAGATCTCCAACGAGATCGTGCTGAAGATCCGCGAGGAGCTGTACACCCATATTCAGACGCTGGGACTGCAGTTCTTTGACGGCCGTCCTACAGGAAAGATTCTGGCCCGGATCATCGGGGACGTGAACGCGCTGAAAGATATGATGTCCGACAGTGTGACCACGCTGATTCCCGATATGATCACCGTGACCGCCGTGATCACGATCATGCTGGTGAAGAGTCCACCTCTGGCGATGGCGGCCATCGCCACCCTGCCGATTTTGCTGGTAGGAATGTATGCGGTCATGATCCTCGGCCACGGGCGCTGGCTGGACGTGCGCCAGAAAACCTCCAATATCAATGCATTCACCCACGAGAACTTCTCCGGAATCAAGGTAGTGCAGAGCTTCTGCGCGGAGGAAGAGTCGGAGAAGACCTTTGAACATGTGGTGGGTGAACACCGAAAATCCTTCATCCGTGCGGTGCTGTTGGCGGACGCCTTTGGCCCGACCATCGACCTGACGTGGGGTATGGGCGGCTTCCTGCTCTACTATATCGGTATTCAACTGTTGGGTATGGACGGCACTGAGGTGGGTACATTTATTGCCTTTGCTACCTATCTGAGTATGTTCTGGAGTCCGATCCGTAATTTGGCCAGCCTGTACAACAAGATCGTGAACAATATTTCCGGTGCAGAGCGCATCTTCGATATCCTGGACACGGAGCCGGAGCTGGCGGACAAGGCGGGAGCTTACGAACTGCCTGAGATTGAAGGGCGGGTGGAATTTGACCATGTGACCTTCGCTTATCCGGACGAACCGGAGCGGGATGTCATCAAGGACATCTGCTTCGATATCAAGCCCGGAGAGACTATCGCGCTGGTAGGACCTACGGGAGCCGGCAAGACCACCATCATCAATTTGATCAGTCGCTTTTACGACGTGAAGGCTGGGGAAATCCGCATCGACGGTCATCCGGTGCAGGATGTGACCATGGAGAGCCTGCGAAGCCAGATGGGTATCATGACCCAGGAAAACTTCATGTTCACCGGAACCATTGCCGACAATATCCGCTACGGAAAGCTGGATGCCACCGACGAGGAAGTAATCTGGGCGGCGAAGACGGTGGGTGCCCACGATTTCATCATGAAGACGGAAAAAGGTTATGACACCGAAGTTCAGAGTGGAAGTGGCCTGTCCGTGGGACAGCGACAGCTGGTGGCCTTTGCCAGAACACTGATCGCGAAGCCCCGCGTCCTCATCCTGGATGAGGCGACCTCCAGTATCGACACCCATACTGAGATCATGGTGCAGAACGGAATCGAGGCACTGCTGTCGGGACGAACTTCCTTCGTCATTGCGCATCGACTGTCCACCATTCGTAAGGCGGACCGGATTTTCGTGGTGGACGACCAGAGAATACTGGAGGCGGGAACTCACCGGGAACTTCTGGAGAAGAAGGGTGCATATTATGATTTGTACTGTGCACAGTTTAAGGATGTACTGGTGGGGTGAGTTCAGCGAAACCGATTGACAGAAACAAATAATTGGTATAGAATATACTTAACCGAACAGCCGGAAGGTGAGTGCACTTCACCCGTCCCTGTTAAAAGTTAAAAAGCTTAAGAAATAAGCCGTCTGTCTTTGCGAGGGATCAGGACGGCTTATTTCTTATGTCTGTCGTGAAAATTCAGAATAGCAATGATCAAACCGGCAAAGGAATTAATCCCCTACATATCATCGTGAAATGCAGGGGATTAGTTTAATTAAGCGATTATAGGCAAGGAAGAAAACTCAACTCTCTCCGCGCAGCAATTCCTTTCCGGAGATTCCCGGCTGGGTCATTCCGTATGCGTTGAGTATCGTGTCCAGTTCTTTCTCAGACATCACCTTCTGCTCGAGAACCAGACGGCGGACGCTCACCTGCTTTGCGAGGGCTTCCTTCGCAAGGCTTGCAGCCTTTGCATAGCCGATGTGAGGACACAGTGCGGTGATGATTCCCACGCTGGAGTCCAGAAGCTCGCGGCAGCGCTCCTCGTTTGCGGTGATTCCATTGATACAATTGTATACAAAGGTCTGAATCGCATTGTCCAAGATGGTGATGGACTGGAACAGACTCTCAAATACGACGGGCTCGAAGGCATTGAGCTCCATCTGGCCGGCCTCTACCGCCATCGCGATGGTCATATCGTTGCCCACAATCTTAAACGCTACCTGGCTGACTACCTCAGGGATAACCGGATTTACTTTTCCGGGCATAATGGAGGAGCCGTTTTGGCGGGCGGGGAGATTGATCTCGCCTAAGCCGGTGCGGGGACCGGAGGACATCAGTCTCAAGTCGTTTGCAATCTTTGAGATGGAGATCGCACAGTTTTTCAGCGCGCTGGAAACCGCTGCAAAGCAGTCGATATTCTGCGTAGAGTCAATCAGGTCCGGCGCCTGTGTGAAAGCGATTCCGGTCAGCGCTGACAGTGTGGCAGCAATATTGCGGAAATATGAGGTATCTGCGTTCAAACCGGTGCCAATCGCAGTTCCGCCCATATTGATGGAGTACAACTCGCCCTTAGTGAGGCGGATGC
>JAFSBP010000446.1 GCA_017437205.1 Lachnospiraceae bacterium | reverse complement strand
TTCGGATCAATATAGCCCAGCGCGGTGAGATCAATGAACGCATCCACCTTTATAATATCCTTGCGTCCCATCTGCTTACTGGTCGCGTTTTTAATCAATGCCACCGTACAATCCTGCTTGTCCAGATTGAGAAAATTATAAATCTTCATACCCTCGCCGGCTTTGATGTGATCAATCACAATACCGTTTTTTATGGAATCTATATTCATGAGTTCTCCTCCAACAGTTTCAGAATCAGAGCCATGCGGATGAATTTTCCATACAATACCTGACGGAAGTAGCAGGCTCTCGGATCATCGTCGATTGCGACCGCAATCTCATTGACACGGGGAAGAGGATGCAGAATCGCCAGATCAGCCTTCGCACTCTCCAGCTTTTCCGGAGTTAAAATATAGCTGTCCTTCAGGCGAAGATAATCCTCCTCATTGAAGAAGCGTTCTCTCTGCACCCTGGTCATATAAAGAATGTCCAGTTCCGGCATTACCGATTCCAAATCCGTAGTTTGCACATACTCGATATTGTGCTTCTTTAGCACTTCTTCCTTCACATAGCTGGGAAGCTTCAATTCCACAGGTGAAATCAGCACGATCTTGATACCGGTGTAGCGCGCCATCGCCTCAATCAGAGAGTGTACAGTACGTCCAAACTTTAAGTCTCCGCAGAAACCGATGGTCAAATTGTCAAGTCTTCCCTTCTCACGCTGAATGGTCAACAGGTCAGTCAGTGTCTGCGTGGGATGGTTGTGTCCGCCATCACCCGCATTGATAATTGGAACGGTCGCCTTCATGGAAGCAACCAGAGGTGCGCCCTCCTTGGGGTGGCGCATCGCAATGATATCCGCATAGCAGCTCACGGTACGAACGGTGTCCGCCACACTCTCGCCTTTCGCGGCGGAACTGCTCTGCGCCTCAGAAAATCCAAGTACATTGCCGCCCAACTCATACATCGCTGCCTCAAAGCTTAAGCGGGTACGGGTCGAGGGCTCAAAGAACAGAGTGGCCAGCTTCTTGCCGTGACACTTCTCTGCATAAGCTTTCGGGTTCTCAATGATGTCGTTCGCTGTCGCAATCAACTCATTGATCTCCTCAACCGAAAGATCCAAAATACTGATCAGACTTCTCATTTATTGCCTCCAATCCAGCTCTCATCGGAAGGATTATTGCGGAACGCAATCAAGCGCTCTATATCCTCAGGCTTGATGTAGCCTTCCTCCGCTGCCACCTCTGCGATTACATCGAAGTTGGTCAGGCTGTGGTTTTCCACATTTGCTGCTGCCAGACGGTCAAGCCCCTTCTTCATTCCATAGGTAAAGATACTGATGATTCCAAGAACCTCTGCACCTGCTTCGCGAAGTACATTCACCACCTCAATGGCGCTTCCTGCGGTGGAGATCAGATCCTCGATTACCACTACCTTCTGACCAGGCTCAAGGCGTCCCTCAATCTGGTTCTGACGGCCGTGATCCTTTGCACCGGAGCGAACATAACCCATGGGCATATTAAGCATATGACCAACAATCGCTGCGTGAGCGATACCTGCGGTGCTGGTTCCCATCAGGACCTCACACTCAGGATAAAGTTCCTTCACCATCTTTGCCAACCCACCCTCAACATCATTTCTCACTGTGGGTGCGGTGAGGATCAGACGGTTGTCGCAGTAAACAGGGCTCTTGATACCGCTTGCCCAGGTAAAGGGCTTGTCAGGGCTGAAGAATACAGCCTTGATCGATAATAAATCTTTTGCAATTAACTTTTCCATGAATAAATAACCTCCGGATTAATCTCTATTTTTTCAATTCATACCTTCTTCATCGGTTCGGCTTAAAACGCCGTCTTCCGCTCACTGTCTTTCAAAGCCCAGATATCTGGTGCCCTGAAAACTCAACTTTCCAAAATCATTTTCACACAACATGCCAAACTCACTGCCATCCACCTGAAGCTCCATCCGATCACCGCTCTCCACCTGAAAGGTCACATAGTAGGTGGTGGAAGTGTGATGATGGTGATGACCGTTATGATTATTGGTGTGGTGAGACACATTAGTACGCTTATCCACCACGAACGCATCCACCGTCAGGCGGGGCGAGTTGTTGTTCTTATTCCACTGGCTGATGCCCTTGACAAATGTCATGATGAATGTTCCGATCACGATAGCAAAGATGCTGATGAACATGATCGGAAAGATTGCTTCCATAAGTCCAAACATGTTGTCTACCTCAACCCACGAACTCGTTAACACATCTTCTGTACGCTGCCACGGGATCTGCTGCCGCAGTGATCGGTCTGCCCACTACGATATAGTCGGAACCGATCTCCTTCGCCTTCGCCGGAGTGGTCACACGCACCTGATCGCCGATCTCACCGTCTGCAAAACGCACACCGGGAGTTACGGTCACGAAGTTCTCGCCGCAACGCTCATGCACCTTACCCGCCTCCAGAGGGGAACATACGATACCGTCCAAACCTGCCTTCTTTGCACAGGAAGCATAGTGCATCACCACCTCGTCCAGAGGCTCCTTGATGAGCAGATCACTCTCCATGCGCTCCTGGCTGGTGGAGGTGAGCTGGGTAACTGCAATCAGCATCGGTCTGGTTCCGTCTGGACGGGTCAGACCCTCAATGGCTGCCTCCATCATGGCAACGGTACCTGCCGCATGCAGATTCGTCATATCCACATCCAATCTGGAAAGTACAGACATGGACTTCTTTACGGTGTTGGGAATGTCGTGAAGCTTCAGATCGAGAAAAATCTTGTGTCCTCTCGCCTTGATCTCACGCACGATGGCAGGACCTTCCGCATAGTAAAGCTCCATACCGATCTTCACGAAAGGCTTCTCCTCCGTGAACTTATCCAGAAAACTCATTACTTCTTCTTTGCTGCTAAAGTCGCAGGCTACAATTACATCTTTTCCCATCAGTGGGCACCTCCTATGATCTCGGATAAGTCGTTTATCCGGTATTTACGCATTACTTCCGGCAGTTTTTCCACGATATCGCGGCACACAAACGGATTCACCAGATTGGCTGCACCGATCTCCACCGCAGTCGCACCCGCCAGCATCATTTCCACAACTTCCTCTGCCGAGGACACACCGCCGATTCCCACAATCGGGATCTTCACGGTCTCATACACCTGATAAACCATGCGAAGCGCGATCGGAAGGATCGCATGTCCGGAGAAACCGCCCATCTTGTTGGCGATCACCGGCTTCTTCGTCTTAAGATCAATCCGCATACCCAGCATGGTGTTGATCAGGCTGATGCCGTCCGCACCTGCTTCCTCAACCGCTGCCGCAATGTCGGTGATGGATGTCACATTCGGACTCAGCTTCACGATCACAGGCTTGGTGGTCACAGCCTTCACCGCCTTTGTTACCTCCGCCGCTGCCTCGGGGCAGGTACCGAAGGCCATTCCGCCTCCGTGAACGTTTGGACAGCTGATGTTTACTTCCAGCCAGCCCACCTGTTCTTCCTTATCCAACTTCTCACAGGTATATACATAATCTTCCACGGAAAAACCGCTGATATTTGCCATCACCGGCTTGTGGAAGCACTGTGCAAGTTTAGTTAATTCCTCGGAAATCACTCTCTCCACACCGGGGTTCTGCAGTCCTACCGCATTGATCATGCCGTCGGGGCACTCTGCGATGCGGGGGGTGGGGTATCCGAATCTGGGATCCTTCGTCGTTCCCTTAAAGGAG
>JAFSBP010000445.1 GCA_017437205.1 Lachnospiraceae bacterium | reverse complement strand
CGCCGCCGCGCTTCTCCACGCGTCCGGTCACGGCAATCACGAACTCACTTCTCAGTGTTCCCGCCTTCTCAAAACCTTCCGTGCCGATATCGTTCTCATCAAAAACCAACTGCAACAGACCGGAGCGGTCGCGCAGGTCAACAAAAATCAAACTTCCTAAATTTCTTCTCTTCTGTACCCAACCCATAACGGTAATATTCTCACCGATGTTAGCAACGGAAACTTCCGTACACCGATGGGTGCGGTGCATTCCTTTCATTGATTCAGCCATAATTTCCTCCAAAGGTTCATGCCCAAAACGGCATACTCTAACAGAATTACGATACCACCAAATGTGGAATTTGTCAATTAAATAAACATATCATCCGGAGGTACACCGCAATAACATTAGAAAATATGCTAAAAAAACGTTACTTGGAAACCTATTATACGTTGGCAATATTGGATTATCTCAGCAGACAAAACGACTTGCCGATTCCATCCCGGAATTTATACGTTTTAACATTGTTGAAAGGGGGATAAGAGATGTCTGCTGAGCATTGTTTCACAATTCACCCCAAACTTCCCATCTTAAAAAGCGGGAAGGTACTGCTGTTTCAATATATTCTTCGATATTTGAATTTCGCGAGATAAGCATAGTTAAAGGGACGAAAATTCCTCCATTCTCTCTAATGCCCACATTCAATCCATTCATCGTTTTTCCCGTAGGGCTTATGTTAACAAATGCCTTGTATGCAATATAATCCATTTGTACACTGCTTGTACCTTCAACGCAACCGGTTGGCATATAAAAAATCTTTCCGGAAATCATAACCTGATATATACAGGCAAATGTCGTGATACGTTTCTTGAATTTCTTAAATCTATATTTTAGCGCATCAGTTGCCTGCAGTTCATTAAGATCCAATCCCGCCTCTATTTGTTCAAAAAAATTATTACGGTCGATTTTACCATTAATGTGCTGAATAGCTAACATATGATAAATTCCCCATTCTGTGAACTGCACATTCAAAACACTTCCATCAGTAAATGTATACCGAAAAATCCGTCCAATTAAGTATTCTTCAGCAAACGCTTTATATAATGCCAAAGACACGTCTTTTATATTTGGTGGTGCTTGACAAACCAATAAATCTTCTTTCGTTAACATAACATTACCCCTCCCCTAAAAAAAAACATCTGCACGTAATGTCACAGATGTTTTTTCTCTCTTATGATTGGACGACGGACGGATACACCGTCATATTTTATGGTATTTTTACGTTCCCCAATAGGAAAAACAGGTCGCCCCGTCTGCTTTTACTTTGCTTACGCTGGCATCTCTCCAATACCTATAATTATAGTATATCAAAACAGTACATTTGTCAACTATCATTTTTTTACATTCTATTTTACTCATACTTCTCTTTGAATTTCACGCACTGCCATACGACCACCACAGTCAGCATCACTGCCAGTATGACCAGAACCACATTTGCATCCATGACCGCTCTCCACCCCGACACCTCGGATATTTTCAGCATTCCGTAACTGTTAGCCATGAATCCCAATGCGGACAGGGAATTTGAAATTCCCGCCGCCAAGCCGTTCTTTCCGTACTTCACGTAATTTGCGGTGAAGTAGGTGTTTAACAGTGTCCCTGCGGAGGACAACAGCGAAATCCCGCATAGGCTTAGTACTGCCTGTGCGATATTGATACTTCCGATACCCCGAAGGATTAGCGCGCAGGGCAGAGCGACCACCAAAGTGAGCAACACACCCTTCGCCTCGCTGCGGATGTATTTCGGATACAGTACCAGCTTCATGAGGAGTGTTCCGGCGATTCCCGCTCCCACCACCAACAGGTTCAGGAGATTTCCCATGTACGCGGGAACATTTTCATAGCTCTCCATGAGCATGACGGGAGAAAGGCTGGTCACTACCTGACCGATAATGCCCCGCAGGAAGTGAACGAACGCCATCACAAAAAATCCGCTGAACAAAAACAGCTTGAAGGTGGACAGGTTGGTCTGCACACCGGCGGTTCCGGCTGCGGGTTTCACCGCGACGCGATCCCACTTCATCAGAGGATTCAAATGTTTCTCATAGATGTGCAAAGCTATTGCAAAAACTGCCAACACTGCTGCCGAAACCGAGAAGTTCATCCGCCAATCGGGCAGCATTGCCGCCACCATATAGGACAATAAAAGTCCCATTGAACCGGCAAAGCTGATATAAAAAATCATGGTCTTCCGGTCACTTCGCACCAGCTGGGAAGAAATAATTTTAAACACCGACGGCCAGACTCCAAACTGAATCACCGCATTAAACGCCCACGCACCCATCATAACGTAGTAATTTTGATTCAAATAAATGACAAGATTTGCCAACGCCGCACCGATCAGTCCTACCTTTATGAGTTTCTCCGGACTATACTTATCCGACGCTTTTCCGCCAACGATCTGCATCGGTGCGTAAAGCAGATAAAATACAGAGGTGATCAGACCGGTCTGCGATTTGGTCAGTATCCCCGCCTCCACGATGCCCGCCATTGCTCCGTTATAACAGTTTTTGGTCATATATACGACCGCATATAAAAGCCAGATGAATGCAAAGAAATATCTGCTCTCCTTCCGGTTTTCCAGATGAATATTGACATCATGTTCAATGTCGATCCCCAGTTCCGAGCGCATCATAATGTTCTTTCTCCTTCTCATGCAACGTTCATCTCAGATTGAAATACACATAGAATATCACTTTAACCACAAAACGTCAAGCGACAAAACGACAAGAACCCAGCGCCCACCGGGCGCTGAGCTCAGTTGTCATTTGAATTCAGATTTAGCTTAATCAACCAATTTGTACTCGATGGTAAACGCCTCCTCGCTTGCCTTCTGCACGCGGAGAACTACCGCATCGCCGGGCTCCAGATTGATAGGCAGCTCGGTGGTGTTCTCATGAAGAACGTACTGTTTTCCATCCTCTTTACTCACCTCATACACGCGGAATGCATCCTTCATCTCAAGGGTGGCGGAAAGAGGTTTCTCATAGTCACGGTTCAAAATCACCACATAGCGGTTTCCGTAAGCATCCTCCAACTCACCTACAGAGGTACGGTGAGGAAGCTCGCCCTTAAATATCTCACTGTCCTCAATCTTCTCGATCAGTGGTTTGATGTACTCACAGCCGGGAAGCAGCTCTGCGGAGTGGTAGATCATCTTGGACTCTAGCGCCATCAGGGTGTTCCCCAGTGCAGCGATCTCGCCGTGAATCTTCTTCTGATCCTCGAAGAAGACGTCCTTGTCTCCGTTGGGCTTACAGAACATATTGTTCTTGGTTCCTACGGAATATCCCTGCAGACCTTTCGCTCCATAGAGGATCGCGCCGTACATAAAGCAGCGAACCATCGGGAAGATGAAATAATCAGTACACTGATACAAAGGACAGGACTGATAATAGAACCAGAAAGGCAGGTTGTTCTCCCTCGCCAATTTTCTGTGCTGAGCCATATCCAGCCACATGTAGGTATCATCCAGCTGATTCTCGCGGGTAAACTTGTGATCTAACCACGCATTGAAATAGTTTCCGACCGGATAGTAATCGAAAGAATGTACCGGCGGATCCATTGCGCGGACAAATCTCTCGGTGTAGGGCGCATACTGGCCGTTTTCCCAGAGGAAGCCTCTCTTCTCATCCTCGTTGTTGTAGCTGGGGATAGTTACGGTAAACAGAAGCTTCTCCGGTGCCGCCTTCTCTAACATATCCATCTGTCTTCTCGCCTCTTTAAGCTGCTCCTCGGTGCAGGGCTCATCCCACACATAGAAACCGATGGTGTGCTTCTTGTCCTTCAGCGCATTTACCAGGTTCTCTGCCACCTCGTAGGGAACCTTATTGTCCAGATGGTGCTTATTCATACCGCCCATGATGCTCATGTCCTGGAACAACAAATCCAGTTCATACTTCTCGCAGGCATCTACTGCCAGCCATGCGTTCTCATGGTTTACCCAGCCAAGCTCCATCATCGTAAAGCCGGCCTCTTTCAAGTGCTTTACATACTTGTCGCAAAATTCCTTCGGTTCTCCCTCGCCATTGTCTCCTTGAGGTACACCTGCAAAGGTGGACAGGGTAAAGTTCTTTTGTTTCCAGATAAATCTCTTGTTTCCGATGGGGTATCTGTTCAATACAACATGCTTCATGATTAGTCCTCTCCTTTATAATCTGATTTCTGCTACGCTATCCTCGCGATATGCGATACGGTCACCTTCGCCGTTGATCTTATCGATGTAGGCAAAGTACTCTTCCTTGGTGGCAAACTGAGGCTTAAATTCCGCAACGATCTTCTTTGCCCGCTCTGCATTATTCGCAAGCAGGGCATGCAGCATGGATACCTGCATCTTTGCGGAGGACACGGTGGCTGCTTCTCTGTCTACAATATAGTAATCGCTTCCGTGGCTTTTTCCCGTCGCGCCCGGCGCGTAAGGATGTACCACCGGCATTACACCGCACAGATCACCCATATCGGTGCTTCCGGAACCCATCGCAGGATTGTGGAAAAACTGAACATCCATAATTTCCTCCGTCGCCTCCTTTACCACCGCCAGCATGCCATCGTCGTTTATAAGCGGTGCATAGCCAGGGATATCGATGATCTCGATGTTGGTTCCGATGGACAGCGCTGCGCCGCAAAGTGCCTGATTCACTTTCTTGTTTGCGGCCAGGATCGCATCAAAGCTGCTGCCGCGGATATAACTCTCCAGCTTCACGGTCTCGGGAATCGCATTGACCATGTCACCTCCGTGGGTGATGATGGGGTGAACGCGAATAATATCCGGCTCCTTAAAGGTCTCGCGGATCGCATTGACCGCATTCAGACCACAGGTCGCCGCATACAGCGCATTCTTTCCGTTCCAGGGGGAACCGCCCGCATGAGCCGCAACACCTTTATAAATGACACTCTTTGCAATACAGCCCACGGAACCCAAACGGCTGACGAAGTCATCCCCGACAGTGGTATGTACCATAAATGCAAGATCCACGCCGTCAAAGTATCCGCGCCACAAGTACTCGCCTTTACCGCCGAAATACTTGATCTTTCCTTGCTTTTTCAGCTCACGTCTGTACTCAATCTCCAGAAGCTCCTCCGCCGGAACCGCGCAAAGACGGATACGTCCGCACAGCTCATCCAGCACTCCGGGCTCTTTCAATGCCGCCGCAATACCCACCAGTGCCGCACACTGGGCGTGATGTCCGCAGGAGTGAACCGCTCCGGTCACCGGATCAGACTCCGGATGCGCAGGACAGATGATGGAGTCCAATTCTCCCATCACTAGCACCTCGGGACCGGGACGTCCGGTATCGATCACCGTGTAAAAGCCGGTAATCCCCTCCGCGCGGGTAATCTCATAGCCGAGGTTCTCAAATACATCCTCCATGTATTTGGATGTCTTAAACTCTTTGTAGCCGGTTTCCGGATTCTTCCAGATATAATCCAAGGTATCAAAAATCAGTTCGCGATGTTTTTCCACCGCAGAAATGATCAGTTGCTTACTTTGCTCTGTCATAACTTTTCCTCCAATCGGTTATTTCTTTAACTCACTTTTTCGTAAATATCACACAGATTTTATCCATCCCGCTATCTGTGTTCGTTTTTGCAATCAGTCCCGCCGCCACCTTGTCGCCTACAGACATCCGTACACAACATTCCTGAGTCTGAATTTATAATACTCCGCTCTCGGATTAAACGTATGGGTTAAATACAGCACCGCCAAATCAATGGACGGATCCATAAAGGCAGCCGCTCCTGCTGCACCGCCCCAGCCAAACTCGCCTAAGGGACTGATCACACCGGACTTTACCGGATAAATGTGTGTCTGTACACCCAGACCATAACCATAGCCGCGAAGTTCATCCCAGTTAAAATCTCTGAGCAATTCTGCATTCAAGTGATTTGTCCGCATCAACTCGACGGAATAGGGCGTCAATATCCGCTCTCCGTTCACGCCTTTTCCGCCCCCTGCAAGCGCAGCCACCAATTTCGAGTAATCGCCAACCGTCGTCGCAATACCTGCTCCGCCGCTGTCGTACTCCGGCCCGAGCACGTGGGTATTTTCCGCCTTGTT
>JAFSBP010000444.1 GCA_017437205.1 Lachnospiraceae bacterium | reverse complement strand
GAATCCTGCCATTGGGGACCAACTGAGGAGACACTGAAAGCGATGTACAGCCTGACGCTGCTTGATAAGCTTGTGGAAATTCCGCCAGAGATCTTCAGCGCAATCTCTGTCAGCCAGCAGTATAAATGGAAGGAAGAGTTTGAGACGCTGTACCGGAAGGCGGCGAACAGTGACAAGGCGCTGGAGGCAAAGCATATTCTGGACAAAGACTCGGTGCGCCGGGCAGAGGGGCTTAATCGCCTGATGGGCGAGTGGAAGCAGGAGTACCGGACGATGGCGAGAGAGTAGGTTGAACTGTTACTTTATTGTAAAGAATTATACCGCCAACTACTTGACAAAACTTGCAATCACGATTATGATATTCTACAAATATAAAAAGCTTTGACGAAGAGGAGTATTTCAGTTTCCTGTGATCAGAGAGGACGACCCGCCGGCTGAAAGGTGGTCCGCATGGGACTGAGAGAAGGTAGCTTCCGAGCTGCATGGCTGAAGGACGAGAGTTTGTGTAGGCGATGACGGGTGACTGACGTTAACAGTTTAGAGGCCGATGGATTTATGGCACATCGGTGAACAAAGGTGGTACCGTGCGATATGCGCCCTTTGCGGATGATTCCGCGAAGGGCGTTCACTTTTTTAGGAGGAAAGAAATGAGAGAACTGGCAAAAACTTACAACCCTCAGGAAATTGAGGGAAAGACTTATGAAAAGTGGATGAGCAAAAAATATTTTGCGGCGAAGGTAGATAAGGATAAAAAGCCCTTTACCATTGTGATGCCCCCACCCAACATTACCGGGCAGCTTCACATGGGCCATGCATTGGATAATACTATGCAGGACATCCTGATCCGTTACAAGAGAATGCAGGGCTACAGCGCGCTGTGGCAGCCCGGCACCGACCATGCGGCGATTGCGACGGAGGTTAAGGTAATCGAGAACCTGAAGAAGAGAGGCATTGACAAGGCTGATCTGACCCGCGAGGAGTTTCTTAAATATGCGTGGGAATGGAAGGACGAGTACGGCAACCGTATCGTAAATCAGTTAAAGCGTCTTGGTTCCTCCGCAGATTGGGACAGAGAGCGTTTCACCATGGACGAGGGATGCTCTGATGCGGTAAAGGAAGTATTTATCCGTCTGTACGAAAAAGGTTATATTTACAAGGGTTCCAGAATCATCAACTGGTGTCCTGTTTGTCAGACATCTATCTCCGATGCAGAGGTTGAGCATGAGGAGCAGGCCGGACATTTCTGGCACATCAAATACCCGGTTGTTGGCAGCGAGGGAGAGTTCGTGGAGATCGCGACCACCCGTCCCGAGACGTTGCTGGGTGATACCGCCGTTGCGGTTCATCCCGACGACGAGCGCTACCAGCACCTGATCGGCAAGATGCTCACGCTGCCGTTGGTTGGCCGTGAGATCCCCGTGGTTGCCGATGAGTATGTAGACAAGGAGTTTGGTACCGGCTGTGTAAAGATCACTCCGGCACACGACCCTAACGATTTCGAGGTAGGAAAGCGTCATAATCTGCCTGAGATCAATGTGATGAATGACGACGCGACCATCAACTTTAACGGCGGCAAGTACGCCGGCATGGACCGCTACGAGGCGAGAAAGCTGATGGTAAAAGAGCTGGATGAGATGGGACTGTTGGTAAAGGTAGTTCCTCACAGCCACAATGTTGGTACCCATGACCGTTGCCACACTACCATTGAGCCCATGGTTAAGCCCCAGTGGTTCGTTCGCATGGACGAGATGGCGAAGCCTGCCATCGAAGCACTGAAGAGCGGAAGACTGAAATTCGTTCCCGAGAGCTTTGGAAAGACGTATCTCCACTGGTTGGAGAATATCCGGGACGGGGGTATCTCCAGACAGCTTTGGTGGGGACATCGTATCCCAGCTTACTACTGCGCAGAGTGCGGCGAGATGGTAGTTTCCCGAGAGGAGCCTCATGCTTGCCCGAAGTGCGGCGGCACCCATTTCAATCAGGACGAGGATACGCTGGATACCTGGTTCTCCTCCGCACTGTGGCCTTTCTCTACATTGGGCTGGCCTCACAAGACCGAGGAGTTGGATTATTTCTATCCCACCGATGTGCTGGTAACCGGCTACGATATTATCTTCTTCTGGGTTATCCGTATGATGTTTTCCGGCCTTG
>JAFSBP010000443.1 GCA_017437205.1 Lachnospiraceae bacterium | reverse complement strand
CGCCGCCACTGCCGGCTCCAGTGCAGGTGTATCAAAGTATGCAATATTGTCTCTGACCTGTTCAGGTGTATCGGCACCAAGCACCAAGCTGGTCACTCCTACACAGTCCCGCATAAAGGCGATGGCAAGTTGTGCAACGCTCACCCCTTCCGCTCCGGCAATCTCCCTCAGTATGCGAATCTTCGGTGCTGCGTGCTCAATCAAAATCGGATCCTCCATCATGTCCGGATCCAGAAAAAACAACCCTTGAAGGAATACACTGCGGACAAACACCGTGATCTCCCGCTCTTTTAACTGTTCCATCGTGCCTGAAGCGATCAGCCGCTGATCAAAAATACTCATAGGCACCTGTGTTACACTGAGTTCTTTGTATTTCAACATTTCGTTAATCTCGTCCGCATTGTAGACCGATACGCCCACCTGCTTTGCATACCCGCGCCGGATAAGAGCTGAAAGTGCATCTACTGCTGCCCTTCCATGGGTAAAGATATCTCCCGCAGTGTGAAGCATCACTGCATCCACACCGGATACCCCCAAATTTTCCAGCGACACTTCTATTGAGTTCACCACAAATGCCTCCAGTTCTGCCGGAGTTTCCCCCTGCAGCGTCGGTATCTTTGTGGTGATGAAGGGTTTTGCTCCTTCCCATGTCTTTAAAAACCGGCCGATCACCTGCTCAGAATCACCATAGGCTCTGGCGGTGTCCAAAGACGTCACCCCGCCCTCCAACGCGCTTCGAAGGATCGCAAAGCTTTTCTCCTCATCCGGCTTTCCTCCTTGATTTGCAATTCCGTAATTCATTCCTAATTGAACTGTACCAAGCGTCATCTTAGATATGTTTTTCTTTTTCATCCTTCCTCCATCGGTGTAATCACTCTTCCGCTTACCTTCTGCACCATATCCTGATAATAGGTAAACAGTGCGACTACATCCGCTCCTGTGCTGATAAAGGTATACCCCATCGCCACCAACTCATCAAAGTTCGCTGCACTGCCCACGGTTCCTGCGAATTTTCCGTGCTTTCTCGCTGTCTTTGCCACCAGTCTGCGCGCCTCATCGATCCGTGGGTCATTGCTGTTCGGTGCACCAATTCCCTGACTGAAATCCGCCGGTCCAAAGAAAATCATATCGATGCCGGGAAGCGCACAAATCTCCTCCAACTCGGAAAGGGGCTCCGGGTCCTCGATCTGTACCACGGTAAATCGTTCCTCATTTGCTTCCCTAATGTAGTCCTCTGCACTGACCAGACAGTACGCACCGTCTGCATTTCCCCCGTCCAGAGGTCTGCGACCGATGGGGTGGAACTTTGTATAATAGACAATCTTTTTTGCCTCCTCCAGGCTCATCAGGTGAGGCACCATAATCCCGGTGGAGTCTCCCTCCAGCGGACGAACCATATCGCTGTAACAGCCCTTAGAAACACGAGTCAGCGTGTCCACGTCATAAATTTTCGCTGCGCGAACCGCACTCTCCACTGATGGCATATCATTGGGCACATGCTCCAGATCAATCCAAATACAGTCAAATCCACACATTGCCGCAATCTCCGCGTTTCTGGGGTCGGAAAGATTCAGTTTAACACAGGTTGCCACCTTTCCATTCCTCATCTGCCGCAACACGCGGCTTTTTCTCATGTTCATATTCACATCTCCCTTCCGCCGTCATTGGTTGACGGCATAAACCATCTGGTACTCAGAATAGAATTGTAGGAATCGCCGGGATTCAACCTACTACATTAACTCCTGATTTCATCAACATATACCCTTCGTCCGCCTTCCTCACGACTCTTTATTCCCGCGATTACAATTTTCGCAATCTCCACTGCATCCTCAAAGGAGTGATCTCTGATACCGGTACGCAGATATTCCACGAACACATCCAACTGCTTCTTGAAGCAATAATAGGAATCGCCGTCTGAAAGCGCCTGCGCGCCGTACTGCGCCATAACAGTCACACCATTGCTCACAAATGCTGTTCCCATCGGAATCGACACATCGCATCCGCTCCTGTGATGAAGATGCATCATAGGCCGCTCTAGTGTGCCAAGATTCT
>JAFSBP010000442.1 GCA_017437205.1 Lachnospiraceae bacterium | reverse complement strand
TTTGCGATTCTGTATTCTGTATGCGCTCTTTTCCTGTTAACGGTCGGACCGGCTCTGCCTACACAGACAAATCTCCTTCAGCATGCTACTCAAAGGTGAGTTCAAAAGCTTCCAAAATTTGCCTCGCACCAACCGGCAGCTCTCTGTATCTCTTTCACTTTCTACTATTCCTTATCAAAGTATTTGAACTGTTTCATAATTTATCACAATCGTGAAAATATGTCAAGTCTACAGGCAGTCTATGACCATAATTCATCTCGGTGGTATCTCGCTTATAATAATAGAAAGACTCAGAATCCCTCTGCACTTTTGCTGCTAATTTGATGTCTCCTGTGCATCAACATGACGCTCTGTCACCTCAATCGCACCGGCATCAATCATCGCCTGCCGGTCCTTCATCGCCATGATTGTGCCAACCACACCCATGATTGCAAGAAAGATTGCTGCAAGGCGTTTCTGACCTTTATTCATATCATTCTTCATTGTTCAGTCACTCCTAAATATCCATTGGTGTTAATTCACTCTTACACGAAAGGGAATCACAGCATATTCACTGCGATCCCCTCTTCCCTTTATTAGAATTCTCCAAAAAACTTCTCCGCAATCTTCACGAACAGCGCCGATCCGGTCCAGAGCACATCCTCATCGATGTTAAACTTGGTATTGTGGTGCGGCACATCGGTTCCCTTATCCGGATTTGCGGAACTCAAGAACATGAACGCGCCCGGAATCTTCTCCACATAGTAAGAGAAGTCCTCACTGCCCATATTCGGGTATTCCACATGATCGATGACCATGTCTTTGCCAACCACTTCCACTGCACACTGGCGAGCCAGCTCTGCCATATCTGCATGATTTACCACCGGCGGTACACCCCATACGATCTCACACTCCGCATCTGCACGGAATGTCTGCGCTGTCGCCTTTGCAATCTCACAGATTCGCTTTGCCAGTTCCTGTCGCACTTCTTCCTCAAGAGTACGCATCGTTCCTTCAATATATGCCTCGGACGGAATAATATTGTAAGTGTCGCCCGCCTGGAACATGCCAACAGTCATGACACACGGTCTCACCGCTGCGATCTCACGGGTGATCACTTCCTGTAGATTCAACACAATATGTGCACCGATGTTGATCGGATCAACACCTTTTTCCGGCGTGGAGCCATGACAGCCGTATCCCTTGACACGGATCACAAACTTGTCATTGGATGCCATCACACGACCAGGAGTGATGATCACTTTACCTGCCGGAATGTCTCTGGAAATAATGGAACCAATATGGGTGCCAAAAATCGCATCCACACCCTCGAGACATCCTTCTTTGATCGCGCATAATGCGCCGGTAGAGTTCTCCTCATCGGCCTGGAAAATTAATTTCACAGTGCCTGCCAGATGTTCTTTATTCTCATTGAGCACTTTCGCAGCACCAAGGAGCATGGTCGCATGGGCATCATGGCCACATGCATGCATAAGGCCCTCATGCTCAGAAACGTAATCCACATCGTTGGTCTCTTTAATCTTTAAGGCATCAAAATCTGCACGGAACGCGAT
>JAFSBP010000441.1 GCA_017437205.1 Lachnospiraceae bacterium | reverse complement strand
CTGTGGATTGGTTTGGCGATCCTCGTAGCGGCTGTGGCGTTTTTCTTGCGCTCGCAGTATGAGAGGGATCAGTTAGTGACAACCGAATATGAGATAGAGAGCGAAAAGCTGTCGCCGGAGTTTGATGGATTGAAAATAGTGTATCTTACCGACCTTCACGATAAGGAGTTCGGTGAGAAGAATGAACGGCTCCTTCAGGCGGTTCGCGAGGCGAAGCCGGATATGGTGCTCATCGGCGGAGATTCGATGGTGGCGCGGAGCGGAGCGCCAAGCTCAGTAAAGCGGACACTTGCTTTTTTGGAAGAACTTTCCTCAGACCACACGGTTTATTATGCCCTGGGAAATCATGAATTGAGATTGAAGGAACTGGAAATTCATCGTCAGACTTATGGAGAGTTTTTGTCTGGGCTTAAACGGTTGGGAGTCAGACTTCTGGATAATCGAAGCGTTTCTCTCCACGGTAGCCGCGGTAGTCTCACCATTACCGGATTGACCATGCCTTGGGAGGCATTCACGAGATTTCATAAGGAACCTCTGAAGGAAGGTTTGATTGAGCACCGTGTAGGAACTATACCGGAAAAGGATTTCCGTGTTTTGATGGCTCATACTCCGCTGTATCGCGAGGAATATGCGGCGTGGGGAGCGGATGTGACGCTCTGCGGTCATTATCACGGGGGGACGATCAATCTGCCCATCGTCGGTGGAGTGATGAGTCCGGATTATCTTCTGTTCCCCGGAATTTGTCGGGGAAGATTCGAAACAGCAGGAAAGACGATGATTGTCAGCGGAGGCTTGGGTACCCATTCTATCAATATCCGCTTTGGAAATAAACCACAGATTATTGTATTGAAATTACGCAGTACTGACAGCAGATCACATTGATTCAATAGTGTACTGATTGAAAAGAGGTAAACAAATGAGCTTACCCGTAAAGCTGGAAGCCTTCGAGGGTCCACTCGACCTGTTGCTTCATCTGATTGACCGAAACAAAGTAAATATTTATGATATTCCGATTGTGGAGATTACCGACCAGTATCTGGAGTACGTGGCGGCGATGGACCGGAAAGATTTGAATCTGGTCAGTGACTTTTTGGTGATGGCGGCGACGCTTCTGGATATTAAGTCACGGATGCTTCTTCCTGTTGAGGAAGAGGAAATCGAGGAGGGCGATCCCAGACAGGAGTTAGTGGAGCGTTTGCTGGAGTACAAAATGTATAAATACATTTCCGGCGAGCTACGGGAGATGGAGAACGAGGCATCCCAGTATATGTATCGGGAGAGCAGTGTTCCGAAGGAAGTGTCAGAGTACGAAACGCCGGTGTGCATTGAGGAATTGCTGGACGGTCTGACATTGACAAAGCTGAACGAAATCTTTCAGTCAGTAATGCGCCGGCAGACCGACAAGATTGACCCGGTGAGGAGTAAGTTTGGAAAAATCGAGCGGGAGAAGTTCCGTGTATCCGATAAGATCAGACATATATTGAATTTTTCTTCCGGACATTCCAAATTCAGTTTCCGAAATTTGTTGGAAAAGCAGGCTTCGAAGACAGAGGTAGTGGTTACCTTTTTAGCAGTGTTGGAGTTGATTAAGATGGGGCATATTCATCTGACGCAGGAGACGATACATGACGATATCATCATTGAACCGGTGAATATGGAACTGACTGAGGAGCAGGAGAAAGAGCTGGAGGCAGCTCTGGAAGAGTGAGAGGAACAAACGTGGACAGAGAGCAGTTAAAGGCCGCAATTGAAGCAGTATTGTTTACCATGGGTGGTGCTGTGGAATTGAAGCTGTTGGCGGCGGCGGTGGAATTGGAACCGGAAGAAACGAAAGAATTGGTGGAGGAATTGGCTGCCGAGTATGATGCAAACATGCGGGGGATGAAGATCACCCGGTTAGATGACAGTTACCAGATGTGTACCCGGAAAGAGTATTATGAGGCGTTGATTCGTGTGGCATCTCAGCCGAAGCGCCACGTGCTCTCGGATGTGGTGTTGGAGACATTATCCATCATCGCGTACAAACAGCCGATTACCAGAACAGAAATTGAGCAGATTCGCGGGGTCAAATCCGACCACGCAGTCAATAAATTGGTTGAGTATGGACTGATTGAGGAGGCAGGGCGTTTGAATGCACCCGGTCGACCGATTTTGTTTAAGACAACCGAAACTTTTCTTCGAAATTTTGGACTTCCCACCTTGGAGGAGCTTCCGGTACTGGGTGCCACCCAGTTGGAAGAATTTAAGGAAGAGGCTGCGGAGGAAATTCAGCTAGAACTGGAGTTTCCGGATTGATGAGGAAAGTACCCGACAGGGAGAACACCAAAGAAGCGACAGAAATATCGGGAGGTAATGAAGATGAAAGTAACTGAATTGAGCAGAGAAGAATTGTTACAGCTTGAAAGTGAACTTCAGGCAAAGTACGATGACTATAAGGCAAAAGGCCTTAAGTTGGACATGTCCAGAGGAAAGCCCTCGTCTCTACAGTTGGATATTAATAATGAGATGCTGGCGATGCCGTTGGATTCCTACATTTTGGAAAACGGACTGGATGTGCGCAATTACGGCGGTGTGGATGGCACGGTCGAGATGAGACGTCTTTTTTCTGAACTGTTGGATATTCCGATGGCTCAGATCATCGTCGGAGGTAATTCCAGTTTGAATATGATGTATGACATGATGATGCGTCTGTTCATGTTCGGAACACTTGGACACAAGCCCTGGAAAGATGCGGGCAAGATCAAATTCCTTTGCCCCAGCCCCGGATATGACCGTCATTTTGCGATTACGCAGACGTTGGGCGTGGAGATGATTACTATCCCGATGACACCTACCGGCCCCGACATGGATATGATCGAAAAACTGGTGGCAGAGGATGCGTCCATCAAGGGTATGTGGAGTATTCCTTTGTACTCTAACCCGCAGGGAATCATCTACAGCGATGAGACGGTAAAGCGCCTGGCGTCCATGAAGACAGCGGCACCTGACTTCCGTATTTTCTGGGACAATGCT
>JAFSBP010000440.1 GCA_017437205.1 Lachnospiraceae bacterium | reverse complement strand
GTAAAGGCGACGGACTTGTCTTGGTTGTTTGCGGGTTTTGCCTTGGATGGAAGCAGACACTTTCGCTGGTGCTGGGAGCGATGATAATGTTTTTGATAGTGGGTGTTATGAGTATTGTTTATAGAAACAAAAGTAGGAACACCGTAATGGCATACCTTCCGTTTCTCTGGGCAATATTTATGATTTCACTGATAATTTGAGGGGAGGATGACAAATGCAGACGATAGAGGCGGCGGTGTTGGTTCCGTTAGGATTGGGACTTGTTACCTTGTTGTTGATGCTAACCTTTTTTTTACATGATCAGACCGTGTTGGAGGCAGAATACGCAGAGGCAATGTTGGGGTGGCAGCAGAATATGGATAGTTTAAAGGAAGAAGGTGAAAAGTCAGGAGAAGAAATCGGGAGAAGAACGTTAATTACACAGGTAGAGGTTACCGAGAGATCGTTTGGTTCGTTGATTGGTGGAATTAAGACGGAAGAAACTCGGAAGATTTTTCAAAGAGGGATGAGTTTATTATCGACTGGACGGGTTGATGAGGAAAGAAACAGAGAAATTACGTGGGTAAAGATAGACGCCTTTTGGTTGAAACGGATATGGAGGGCTTCGGAATTCGGATGAAAGTAAACTATTTTCGTGAAAGAAAAGAGCATCATATGGTAATTGTAGCGGGGGAATATCAATGTCCGCGCTACCAGATGCGGATGATGGAAGAAAACACTGTAAGTGAATTGATTGTTCCGGTGGTTCGTCAGATGAACGGAGATGTGTTGTATGACTATGCCATTACCGGATGTCAGTCACTACAGACGTATGCAGAACTGTCTCCCATCAGCGGTCAGGTGCTGGCAGTACTGATAAGGTCGCTGAACCGGGTGTTGGAGGAGATGGAGCGGTATTTGGTAGATGGAGACTATCTTGCTCTGCGCCCGGAGTTTATTTACTTGAAGGTGAAGGGAGAGGAGGTACAGCAAGTTATATTTTGCTTTTTCCCCTTTTATGGTCAAGTGGCAGAAGATCAGGTAAAAGAACTGTTAAAGTATGTATTGAATGAGGTTGACTATCAAGAGAAAGCAGCGGTAGAACTGGCATATGAACTTTTCCAGCGAAGCCAGCAGGAGGATTTTTTAATTAGACAGTTAAATCGGTTGGTCGAAGAGAAAGCGCTTGACTTAAACGCTTCGGAAAAAACAGAGTTGATGGAGGCGGAGGAAACTGCATTTTCGATGCAACCATTTTCCAATGATGAAACGAGAGGAAATGAGGACAGCGGATGGGGAGAAGGGCAAAAAGTAGAGAGTGTGCCTGTAAAAAAACGTCTGTTTCAAGGGAGAATTGGTAAAAGGGAACGAGAAATCGTCTTGTCGGATATCCTAAAATAATGTATACTGAAATCAGATTTATGAAAAACACAGATTGGAGGATATTGGTGTGAAATCAGATAATTGCATTTTTTGTAAGATAGCGAATGGGGTGATTCCCTCGACAACTGTTTATGAGGATGATGACTTTCGCGCGATTCTGGATTTGGGACCGGCGGCAAAGGGTCATACCTTGATTTTGCCGAAGGAGCATTTTGATGATGTGACAGAGCTTTCTGAGGAGTTGGCGAGGAAAGTGCTTCCGATAGCGGCAAAGCTTGGAAAGGCCATGAAGACGGGACTTGGATGTGCCGGATTTAATCTGGTGCAGAACAATGGGGCGGAAGCAGGCCAGACCGTAATGCACTTTCATTTACATGTAATTCCCCGCTATGAAGGTGGTCCGGAAATTGCGAGCTGGATACCCGGAGAGACAACCCCGGAAGAAATGAAGGAAACGGCAGAAAAAATCCGGGCAGCATTAAAGTAAGCGTAAAGAAGCTGTGGAAGGTAAAATCCACAGCTTCGGAGAAAGTTCTAGTTGTATCGGGTTAAGCCTTTTTGCAGGCTTTATCCAAAAGATCACAGATTGTTTTGATGGCATCCCCCTGCTTACTTTGTTCCATCGCAGAGATATACTGTGTACGGTTTTTGTACAGATCAAAGATCGAGTCAAGCAACCGCGCATCGGTGATGTCCTCTTCCTCAAGTACGGCAGAAAAGCCTTGTTTTGAAAAGGAACGGGCATTTAGGATTTGATCACCACGGCTTGCGGCAGCGGACAGGGGAATCAGCAGGTTCGGCTTGCGGAGTGCTAGCAGTTCGCAGATTGAATTTGCACCCGCACGGGAGACGACCACATCTGCCAATGCGAAGAGGTCTTTGAGCTCGGCACCGATGTACTCGTACTGAAGGTATCCGGTCTGGCGAAGGGTTTCATCCAAATGACCTTTGCCACAAAGGTGAACAACCTGAAACTGCTTCAGCAGTTCGGGAAGAATGCTACGGATGGCAGAGTTTACTTTTACAGATCCCATACTTCCACCGATGATTAAAAGCACCGGTTTGTCGGAGGTGAGACCGGTAAAGTTCAATCCGGCCAATCGATCACCGGTCATCAGCTCTCTGCGGATAGGAGAGCCACTGAGAACTGCTTTTTCGGAGGGCAGATAATTTACTGTCTCAGGGAAATTACAGCAGACCTTCCGTGCGGAGGGAATGCATAGCTTATTGGCAAGACCGGGCGTCATATCCGATTCATGGATGATCGTCGGGATACCCAACTGCTTGGCAGCCAGAACGACGGGGACGGCAACAAATCCGCCCTTGGAAAAAATTACATCCGGCTTTATCGTTTTCAAGGCTTTTTTTGCTTGAAAAAAGCCGGCAAGAACACGAAAAGGATCGGAGAAGTTTTTGAGACTAAAATAACGGCGAAGCTTGCCTGAGGATATCTCATGGTAAGGGACGCCAGCCTGAGTAATCAGCTCCTTTTCGATACCTGTTTTCGATCCGATATATTTAATGGCGTATCCTCGCGCGCGAAGTTCAGGTAAAAGCGCAAGGTTAGGGGTAACGTGACCGGCAGTACCGCCACCGGTGAGAATGATTTGTTTCATGTCATGCTCCTAACATGCAATTAGTTTTGCGTGGACATATACTGTTTCAGAGCTCTTGCCAGCTGATCGGGGCAAGAGGTGCCTCGTCCACCGCAGTCGATTCCGGCCAGCTTTTCAATCGCTGCGTAAACATTCATTCCTTCGACTAAGCGAGCCACGCCCTGAGTATTGCCCATGCAGCCACCGATGAAACGGCAGGCAACGATCACATTATCTTTGATCTCAAACTGGATCGCTCTGGAACAGGTTCCTTTTGTCTTGTATTCAACCATAATATTTACCTCCTGAAATGGATTTTTCTTCACAGTGCAAATGGATATTTCTATATTTTATCTCGCACGAAAACAGTTTACCATATTTTTTGCGTATTCGCATCTGTTTTTTTGAAATTATTTAGAAAATAAAGGAAAACCTGTAAAGAAAATTTGCCAATTTTATCGGGGTATGATATACTGTATCCAGAAAATCAAGGAAATATGACCGGAGGTTTTTATGATAGCAATTATTGGTGCGATGAAAAGTGAAGTTGAGCAATTGACGGCACGGATGGAAGCTGTGCAGATGGTTTCACAGACCGGAATGGATTTTTATGTGGGAACACTGGCAGGCAAAGAGGTCGTAGTGGTACAGTGCGGTGTAGGAAAAGTAAATGCAGCATTGTGTACTCAGATTTTAGCGGACAGATTTAACGTAAGTGCCATCATAAATACAGGAATTGCGGGGTCTTTGCAGGCAGAAATAAATATTGGGGATGTAGTTCTCTCTGAGGACGCAATCTATCACGATATGGATGTCACGGTGTTTGGATATGCTGCAGGTGAAGTGCCGGGAATTGGTCGCGCATCCTTCCCTGCCGATCATCACCTGATCAAAGTAGCAGAACAAAGCTGTCGTGAGGCGAATCCGGACATTGATATTTTTGTGGGGCGCGTAGTGAGCGGAGACCAGTTTATTATGAGCCGCGAAAAGAAAGAGTGGCTGAAAGCAAACTTTGGAGGCTTTTGTACAGAGATGGAAGGCGCGGCGATTGCACATGGAGCGTGGAGAAATGAGATTCCGTTCTTGATTATCCGTGCGATTTCTGACAAGGCAGATGACAGTGCGGGAATGACGATGGACGAGTTTGAGCCATTGGCTATCGACCATACGGTAAAGTTGCTAATGACGATGCTGCCGAAACTCTGATAAATGAATTGCGTGTGCAAATAAAAATTATTAACGTGCCGTCGAATTGTCGTCGATTATTGATGTATCGGAGAAGTTCCTGTTGCGCTAAAAGAATCATGGTCGGAATGTGACGAACGATTCTTCTTTCCAAACCGAATACCTGTTGCTAAAATACAGGTAAATTTTTTATTCCGGGAGGGAAAGACAATGTTAGAAATGATTCAATCAGGAACGTATATTTATGGGCTGGCGATACTTGCGGTGATAGGAGTGATGACGAAATTTATCGCAGCAATTCGTTACGGGAAAATGGAAAAGCAAGCCGCAGAGGCGGGACTTACCCATGACACTCAAATCAGACTTTGGAAAAACAAGTATGAAAATACATATCGAATCAGTAAGGGAATAAATGACACAGGACTTTTTGTGGAGCGATGTCTTGAGCAGAGTAAATTGTGGGGATTACGGTTGTCGTCG